>JBOGUH010000161.1:0-3112 GCA_050695975.1 Anaerolineae bacterium | reverse complement strand
GCAGTTGCACCCTGGCCCGCTGGCGCAAGCCAGGGCGGGCTGCCACCCGCCGCAGTGCAACACATGCGGTGCAGCCTGCCCTCGCGCAGCGGGGGTGCTCCCGCTGCGGCGGGAACTACGCAAGACTATTAGTCAAGACACTAGCACGTTGGCATGTCCAAACGCGCCAACACGATTACGATCGGCCAAGCAGCCGGGCCAGCGCCTCGCGCTGTGGCGTGCGGACGACGGCCAGCACTTCGTCGAAGGCGTGCAGCACGGTGTCGCCGCGTGGTGGGATCACCTCGCCCTTGCGAATGATGGCGGCCAGCGTGCAGTCCGGCGGCCATTCGATCTCTTTGATCGCCTTGCCATTGGCGATCGCCGTCTGCGCGATCTTCTCTTCCACGATTTCGACTTCGCCTTTGCGCAGCTTGAGCAGCGTCATCATATCGCCAACCGACATCTCTTCTTCGATCATTTTGGCCATCAGGTCGGCCTGGTTGAGCGCCACGTCCACCCCCATCTCCGGCGTGAACAGCCAGGCGTTGCGCGGGCTGTTGACGCGGGCGATGATGCGCGGAACGCCAAACTCGAAACGGGCCAGGCTGGTGACGACCAGGTTGGTCTCGTCGTTGCCGGTGACGGCGGCCACGACTTGAGCATGGCGGATGCCCGACTGCTCGAGCCGCGCCGGATCGGTGCCGTCACCCGGATGGATCACTTCGGCCGGCAGTTCGTGATGCAGCTTCATCAGCACGTCCGGTCTTGGATCGATGATGCGAATCGTATGCCCTTCTTCGAGCAACAGCGAGGCCAGATGCGAACCGACCTGACCGCCGCCTACGATCAATACAAACATAGGTCCTCCCGCTCACGCCCTGGTCAACGCGCAAAGTTGCTTGATCTGCGGCAGCAGGCCGGCCGGCAAGCTGAGATAGACCAGGTCGGCAGCCTGGAACTGATCGCCGGCCTGTGGCACGAACGCACGGCCGGCTCGCGTCACCGCGGCGACGATCGCGCGGCCGTCTAAAACCCGAGTGATCGGCTGGCCCACCCACTCCGGAGGAACTTTCACTTCCAGCAGCTTGACCTCACCGTGGCCGATCGTTTCCATATCGATCAGGCCGGGGTGCAGCAGCAGCTGTTCGATGCGCTGCGCGCCCCAAGACGACGAGGCGACGGTCTGCAAGACCATGCGCTCGTAGGCTTCACGCCGGTCGGGATTGTAGATGCGCGCCACCACGTTCGGCACGTGAAAGATGTCGCGGGCGATCCTGGCCGCGATGATGTTGGCATTGTCGCTCGACGTGGTGGCCGCGAACGCTTGAGCCGTCTCGATGCCAGCGTGCTCGAGCACCGCGCGATCGAAACAGACGCCCTGCACGGTGCGACCTTTGAACTCAGGACTCAACCGATCGAACGCGCTCGGGTTGTCGTCTACGATCGTGACGTCGTGGCCCTGCTGCGAAACCGAGAGGGCCAGTTCGGAGCCCACCCGCCCGCAGCCGACAATGATGATATTCATCAACTTCCTCCGCAGCCCGGCAATCAAAAACCCGCCCAAGGACGGGCGGGCCCGATGCCGGTGTAACGCTCGTTTTTCCAAGACGATGGCGAGATTATACCGGGGTGTTCGTCGAGTGTCAAAGAATCGACTATCACTCGCGGGTGGGCGGTTCGTGCCGCGCCAGGATGTGGCGCACTTGTTCGGCCGATCGCTGCAGCGCCAGCATCACTATGCCGAGTTTCGCAGAGTGGCTGACCATCACGGCCAGGGCAGCGTCCGCGCCGGCCGGCACGACGACGATGCCGCCCTCGCTGCCATCGATCAGCACGCGGCTGATCGATCCGCGCCGGAGCTGGGTCAACACCTTGTCGCTGATGGCGACGATCGACGCGGCCATCGCCGCGACCTGCGGGCTGTCGGCCGGATTCTCGCTGCGCCTGCGGCGGCCATTGCGGGACGGCAGATACGAGGCGACGACGAAGCCGTCGGTGCTGACGACCACCGTCCCCTGCAAGCCGTCCACCGAGTCATGCAGGCTGCGCAGGACATCCTCGATCAGATTGACGCGATATTCAGGCATGCATCTACCTATCAAACCGTAGCGCTATCAAACCGTAGCGCGGCATCCCTATGCCGCGTCAGTTGGGCGGGCATAGGGATGCCCGCCTGCGAGATTGAGACATACAGAGTATACCGCGACTAAGGCCAGGTGACAAACCGGTAACGAATCGGCGAGTCAGCGAATCAGCGAACCGTAGCTCTTGTCGCTGACTCATCACTTCAACATCGGCATCTTGATGCCGGCCTTCTTCGCAAACTCGATCGCTTCGGGGTAACCTGCATCTGAGTGCCGAACCACGCCCAGGCCTGGATCGGTCGTCAGCACCCGTTCGAGCCGCTTCGCCGCTTCAGGCGTCCCGTCGGCCACGATCACTTGCCCCGCGTGCTGGCTGTAACCAATGCCGACCCCGCCGCCGTGATGGAAACTGACCCACGTCGCGCCGCCGACGGCGTTGATCAACGCGTTGAGGATCGGCCAATCGCTGATCGCGTCCGAGCCGTCGCGCATGGCTTCCGTCTCGCGGCGCGGGCTGGCGACCGATCCTGCGTCGAGGTGATCGCGGCCGATGACGATCGGCGCGGACACCTCGCCGTGCGCGACCAGCTCGTTGAAACGCAGTCCGGCCTTCGCCCGCTCGCCGTAGCCCAGCCAGCAAATGCGCGCCGGCAGGCCTTGAAACGTGACACGCTTCTGCGCCATCCGAATCCAGCGTTCCAGATGCTTATTCTCCGGGAACAGTTCGAGGATCGCCTCGTCGGTGCGGAACAGGTCTTTCTCGTCGCCACTCAATGCGACCCAGCGGAAGGGGCCTTTGCCTTCGCAAAACAACGGCCGGATGTAGGCCGGCACGAAGCCTGGATAAGCGAAGGCGTTCGCCACTCCTGCGTCGAACGCGCGCTGGCGCAAGTTGTTACCGTAGTCGAAGACGATCGCACCTTTCTTCTGGAAGTCGAGCATGGCCTGCACGTGCCGCGCCATCGACGCCGCCGACCGCCGCGCGTATTCGCCGGCGTCGCGCATTCGCAGTGCATTCGCCGCGTCGAGCGACAGGCCGTGTGGCA
>JBOGUH010000160.1:0-2469 GCA_050695975.1 Anaerolineae bacterium | reverse complement strand
TCCGGCGAGTCTCCACCGTCAGCAGCCCGCGCTCGTCCTGCTCGAGCTTCACGCCCTTGTTGACCAACCCGAAGACGGTGCGATCGACGACCGGCTGGCGAAACTCCTCGATGAAGTCGAGCGTCAGGCTCGGCTTGCCCGGCCGGTCGGCATGCGCGAACCCGGCGTACGGATCCAGGCCGGCCAGCACCAAGGCCCGTTCGACCTGCCCGTACAGAATGCCGTAACCGTAATTCAACGCGCCGTTCACCGGGTCGCTGGCCCCGCGACCCTCGCGCCCCGGCCAGCCACACTCTTCGGGCAGCACCTGCTTGATCGCGCCCCAGTAACGCTGCGCCGCGCGTCCTTCGATCCCCATCAGCTCCGATCGCACGTCGTCGATCGTCGCCGTGCCGTCGCGCATCTCGGGCAAGCGCCGCACCTGCTCCAATTCAAACACGTGATCGCGCACCTCGTCGGACCGCAGGCGCAGTTCCTCGTACAGCTCCGGCGCGGTTTCTTTGCGATACTTGGCCATGTACTTCAGCAGGTTGGCCTGGTTCTGAATCTTGCCTGACGCGAACGCCATCGCCGCGGCCAGCCCCCGCCCGTCTTTGAACGCTTCCAACTGCGCGCGGCGCGTCAGCACCGTCCCCGTCAGCCCAGCGCTGTACAGGCTGGCATACGCCGTGCCCGACCCGCTGATGAAGTGTATCGGGATGCCGCGCTCGGCGCACTCGCGCACCGCATCGGCGCTGATGCTCACGCCGGGTCCCGTGATCAGCACCGATTCGAGATGCAGCAGCGGAGCCTGGGCCAGCGTTTCGCCCTTCTTCGTCACCTTCAATCGTTCGCTGTGCTTGCCGATGTACGCGCCGGACTCTTTCACGATCAAATGCTGTGTGATCGTCATCCTGCCCCTCGCCTATTGCCTATTGCCTATCGCGTATCGCTTATCGCCAATCGGTGATGCATCATTCCTCATTCTGCAGTAACTGCTCAGCCCGCGTCATTGCGAGCCTGCCTACTTTCAGTGCAGGTAGGCGCTTCCTTCGACTGCGCTCAGGACAGGTTTTGCGAAGCAATCTCCTGCACGGATAGCCCTGCTCGCTCATGGCGGCTGAGATTGCTTCGTCGCAATCCTTCGACTCCGCTGCGCTCCGCTCAGGAGCGCTCCACGCAATGACGGCTGAGTAGTTACAGTCCGCATTCGATTTCGTACCACCCGTTGCCCTTCACCACGTCCTTGCCGACCTGCGTCGACCGGCCCCACATCAGCCACGGCAGCAGCGGCCGCCAGACTTCGATCGGCGCGTGATACGTCGCCCGGCCGACGAACCCGCCCATCGGCGTTTTGTCTCCCGTCCGGCTCGACCCGCTCCAGGCATCCACCCACTCCGTCTCGGTCGACAGCAGGCGTACCTGGTTGGCGAACGCCTGCAAGGCGAGTCGCTCGGACTCGGCCCGCCGTTCCCCGCCCGCATACTGGCGGTTCAAGTCGTCGAGACGGTGTAACAACCGGGCGAACAACACGCCGAAGTCCGGCGCCTTCGACAATGCACCCGCCTCCACCAGCCGCATCGGCGTGAGGAACTTCAGGCTTAAGCGACCGTCCGGCTCGATCATGTTCGCCAGCCGATCGGCGGCCTCCGTCACCCGCTCGTCACATATCGCCGGCGTCGGCACGCGCACCAACGACTCGCCCTCAGCCAGTATCGGCTCCGAATGGCCCGCGAGCGGATCGTCCGCCCAGGCCTGCCGCAGCGCGAACTTTCCCCGTCCCGCGCCGATGCCCTCGCGTCCCATCTCCGGCACGGCCAGGATGAAATACGGCAAACAGCGCAGCGCGCTCCCGAACAGCGTCAGCCCGAAACTGAACCGCTCACCGGGCCGATAGACGTCCGGCGGATTCAGCATTGGCATCAGCGCGTAGCCGCGCCGCTCCTGGCCGGGATGCTCGTCCGCGGCCAGCAGCCAGCACACCGGGCAGGCCCTCACCCCCATCCCCTCTCCCGACGACAACCCTTCGACTTCGCTCAGGGCGATGTCGTCGGGAGAGGGGCGAGTGGTATGGACGCAGTAGGCGCGGCGCATGACGTTGCCCAGCGCGCCGCGCAGTCGCATGCCGGCCTCGTCACCGGCCAGCCGGATCGGGGTGAGCGCTTCGCAGGTGAAACGCAGATGAGTAGCGGTGAGTGAGAACATGGTCTGGCCTTTCTGGAATCCGCGTCAGATCGAACGAGCAGCAGCTGCGTGTTTTGATGTATAATCCCCTTCGGAGGTTGTGATGACGACGATAACGACTCGAGCTGTCTACAAAGACGGCGTTCTCAAACCTGCCACGAAACTCGATCTTCCAGACGGCGCTTCGGTCGAGATTCAGGTCACCGCGTTGCCAGTCGCAGTGCCGGGCACAGCGGATGAGTTCGGTTCGTTGTATGGTATCTTGAAACTTTCCCAAACTGACCTGGACGAGATCGAGCAAGAGAT
>JBOGUH010000159.1:0-4187 GCA_050695975.1 Anaerolineae bacterium | reverse complement strand
CCTCGCAGGTGCGTCGCACGTAAGAGCAAGCAGGGTGGTACCACGGAGTCCCCTTCGTCCCTGAACGGCGAAGGGGATTTTTATTTTCGACCCTCACCCCTGTCCTCTCCCTGAAAGGGAGAGGGAGCAGTCCCCTCTCTCCAGTGGGGAGAGGGTTAGGGTGAGGGGAAATCGCATGAGGTGTGTCATGACCGACAAATACATCCCGCAGGAGATCGAACCCAAGTGGCAGCAGAAGTGGGAGGCCGACGGATTGTATCGCGCGCCGATCGATCGGACACGCCAGAAGTTTTACTGCCTGACGATGCTGCCCTATCCGTCGGGCGACCTGCACATCGGCCACTGGTACGCGATGACGCCGTCCGACGCGCGGGCGCGCTACCTGCGCATGCGCGGCTACAACGTGATGTTCCCGATCGGCTTCGACGCCTTCGGCCTGCCTGCCGAGAACGCCGCCATCGAGCGCGGCATCCATCCCAAGACGTGGACGTATGCCAACATCGACCGGATGCGGACGCAGCTGCGCTCGATGGGCGCGATGTGGGACTGGGAGCGCGAGGCGGTCTCCAGCGATCCCGAATACTACAAATGGACGCAATGGTTCTTCGCTCAGCTGTTCAAGCACGGGCTGGCCTACAAGAAGATGTCGCCGGTCGACTGGTGCCCGCACTGCAACACGACGCTGGCGCGCGAGCAGGTGTGGGGCGAGGATCGCCACTGCGAGCGCTGCGGCACGCCGGTCATCAAGAAGAACCTGGATCAGTGGTACTTCAAGATCACAAATTACGCCGAAGAACTGCTGGACTTCTCGAAGATCGACTGGCCAGAGCGCGTGAAGACATTGCAGACCAACTGGATTGGCCGGAGCGAAGGCGCGTCGGTGATCTTCGGCATTGACTCCCCTCTCCCGTCGAGGGGTTCCGACAGGAGAGGGGCCGGGGGTGAGGGTATCGAGGTGTTCACGACCCGACCCGATACACTGTGGGGTGCGACCTTCATGGTGCTGGCGCCCGAGCATCCGCTGGTCGAGAAACTGACGACGCCCGATCGCAAAGCCGAGGTGCAGGCCTACGTGGCCGAGGCGACGCGGCGAACGGACATCGAGCGCGAGGCCGCCGACAAAGACAAGACCGGCGTGTTCATCGGCGCGTATGCGATCAACCCGGTCAACAGCGCGCGGGTACCGATCTGGATCGCCGACTACGTGCTGATGACTTACGGCACAGGCGCGATCATGGCCGTGCCTGCGCACGACCAGCGCGACTTTGAGTTTGCCAGACAGTTCAACCTGCCGATCCGCATCGTCGTCCAGCCGCCGGACAAGGCAATCAGCGCCGATGAGATGACTGAAGCCTGGCCCCACGAGGGGGTGATGGTCAACTCTGGGCCGCTTGACGGCGTGCCGGCAGGCAAAGACGAAGAGCAGAGCGTCAAGGCAGCGATCAAGTGGCTGGAGGAGAAGGGCGTCGGCAAGGGCGCGGTGACGTATCGGCTGCGCGATTGGCTGATCAGCCGCCAGCGCTACTGGGGCGCGCCCATCCCGATCGTCTACTGCTCCGAACACGGGCAGGTGGCCGTGCCCGACGATCAACTGCCTATCCGGCTGCCCGACGACGTCGAATGGAAACCGACGGGTGAAAGCCCGCTGAAGCTGCATCCGGCCTGGGCGCAGACGACCTGCCCGATCTGCGACCGGCCAGCCACGCGCGACATCGATACGATGGACACGTTCATGTGCTCGTCGTGGTACCAGTATCGCTACTTAAGCCCGAAGCACGACAACGGTGCGTGGGATCCGAAAGAGTACGACTACTGGATGCCGGTAGACTGCTACACAGGCGGCGTCGAGCACGCGACGATGCACTTGATCTACACGCGCTTCTTCACGAAGGCGCTGCGCGACATGGGCCTGGCGCGCGATGACGAGCCGATGCGCCAACTGCGCAATCAAGGCGTCATTCTGGGTGAGGACTCGGAGAAGATGTCGAAGAGCCGGGGCAACGTCGTCGCGCCGGACGAACTGGTGAATCGCTATGGCGCCGACGCGGTGCGCGCTTACTTGATGTTCTTCGCTCGCTGGGATCAAGGCGCGCCGTGGAATAGCAGCGGCATCGAAGGCACCGTGCGCTGGCTGAATCGCGCCTGGAACATTGCCCAACTGCGGGAACCTGGAATACGCAATACGCAGTACGTTGAAGAAGACGCCAGGTCTTTACGCCGGATCACCCACCAGACCATCAAGCGCGTCACCGACGACTTCGAGGCGTTCGAGTTCAACACCATTGTGTCCGGGCTGATGGAGATGACGAACGCGCTGTACAAGCATCGCGCAACGACCGAAGGCGCACCCGCCTGGGACGAGGCGATCACGACGCTGCTGAAGCTGATCGCGCCGATCACGCCGCACCTGGCCGAAGAACTGTGGGCGCGGCGTGGTCTACCGCACTCGATCCACCAGCAGCCGTGGCCGGAGTACGACGCCGCAGCCGCCGCCGAGGAGACGATCACGCTGGTCGTGCAGGTCAACGGCAAGGTGCGCGATCGCATCGAGGTGCCGCCGGACATCGGCGAAGAGGAAGCGAAACAGAAGGCGCTGGCAACCGAAGGCGCGAAGCGCCACATGGACGGCCAGTCGCCCAAAAAGGTGTTGTACGTGCCAGGGCGACTGGTGAATATCGTGGTGTAAGATTCACTGAGGAGAACCGCTTATGTCATCCGCCTTTTGTCCATCGTAATCATCCGCCCTAAGTCCGTTGACGCTGCGCCCGATTGGTTCGATGATAGACACGCATGTGCGACAACATCCATCAAACCAGGAGCGTATCTCATGACCCATCGTCATCCCAGTCTTTTCTGGCCGATCCTGCTGATCGGCGTCGGTGTGATCTTTTTGCTGAATAACGCCGGGCTGATCCAGGGCAGCCCGTGGGCAGTCATCTGGCGATTCTGGCCGGTGCTACTTATCGTCATCGGTCTGGACATCCTGTTCGGGCGGCGGTCGGCTGCCGGCAGCATCATCAGCGCGGCACTGGCGCTGCTGCTGGTTGGCGGCGTGATCTGGCTGCTCGTCGCCCGACCCAACCTGCCCGGCTTGAACTTCGGCGGCGCGCTGACAACCGATCGCGTCGAGTACCCGTTGAAAGAAATTCGATCGGCGAATGTCACGCTCAGCTTCTCGACCGGAACGAACAAGTTGTACGCGCTGAGCGATTCGTCCAACCTGATCGAAGGTGACCTGCGCCATTACGGCACGCTGCTGACGGAGTTCAGCGAATCCGGCAGCCAGGCCGACCTGGAGATCGGCGTGAGTGACTCGACGGTTTTTGGATTTGGAGCCGACGAACGCTGGAACATCGGCCTGAACCCGCGCGTCACGTACACTCTCGACCTCAGTCTGGGTGTGGGTCGATCGACGATCGACCTGGGCGAGCTCACGCTGAGCGGCGGCCGGATCGATGTCGGCGTCGGCTCAACGGAAGTGCGGCTGCCTGCGTCAGGACGGTTCACGCTGAGCGTCGACGGCGGCGTGGGCGAGCTGCGCATCATCGCGCCGCGCGGCGTGGCGCTGCGCGCCGAAGTCGACACGGGTGTCGGCAACTTCAATGCCGGATCGCGCCTGCGCTCGGTCGGCGACGACGTCTACGAAACCGAAGGCTTCGCCTCGGCCGAAAACGCGATGACGCTGATCGTCAACGTGGGCGTTGGCGCAGTCAAAATTCAGGATGAGTGATACGTATTGCGTGATGGAACACGCAACACGCGATACGTCTTACCTGAGGAGCGCTATGGCTGACTACGACCCGCACGAGATTGAGGCGAAATGGCTGAAGCGCTGGAACGAGGCCAATGTGTACCGGGTCGATCTGGATAAAGCCGCGCGGCCTTTCTACAACCTGATGGAGTTCCCGTATCCATCGGGCGAAGGGCTGCACGTCGGCCACTTCTACACGTACAGCGGCGCGGACACTTACGGCCGTTATCAGCGCATGATTGGGGACGACGTGTTCCAGCCGATTGGTTTCGACGCTTTCGGCATCCACGGCGAGAACTACGCGCTGAAGCTCGGCGAGAACCCGGCGATCGTCATGCCGCGCAACATCGCCCGCTTCCGCGAGGAGCAAATCAAGCGCATGGGCGCGGCATTCGACTGGTCGCGCGAGGTCGATACGACCGACCCGCGCTACTAC
>JBOGUH010000158.1:0-5035 GCA_050695975.1 Anaerolineae bacterium | reverse complement strand
CCCATCCATTCAAAAGGAGAGAGTGTCATATCGGAGCAGCCAGTCAAGCGCCTCGACGCCGGGGCGATCGCCCCGGCAGGCGGATCGGGCTTAAGACATTTCGCCAATCGATCGGGCGATGCGCGTGGCGCTGCACCTCGCGCCGCTTCCGCCACATCTTTCGCCAGCCGCGCAGCGCCGCCCAGCGTCCCGATACCGGGCTCAAGTTCCGACCGGCCAGTGTAGCCACAAGCATCGCGCCTAAATCGATCAACACCATCGCCGGAATGTAGCGCGCCATCGATGCGAACGGATAATTCTTGAGGATCACCCACCACTTGTTTCGACCCAACAACCGATTCTTGAATGGCGTGCCCTGACCGACGGTGGCGGAGTGGATATGCTGCACCCGCGCTTCAGGAACGTAGCTACAGCGCCACCCCGCCCACTGCGCGCGCCAGGCCAGATCGACATCCTCGTAGTATGCGAAGAGGTCTTCGTCGAACAGGCCGATCCGATCGAGCATCGATCGCCGATACAGGCCGGCCGCCGCCGACGGCCCGAAGACAGCGACTCGCCCGGTTTCCCGGCCCGGATCGCGTTCGCCCCAACCGCGATTCCAGGCTACCCCGGCCCGATCGACTTCGATCCCGGTCGAATCCAGCCACCCGCCCGGCGTGCGCAGCACGATCGTGCTGGCGAACATCCCGACCCCTTCGATCTGATCGGCGGCGTCGACCAGCGTCTGCAGCCAGTCCGGTTCGGGCAGCGCATCGTTGTTGAGCGTCGCCACCCACGGCGCGGACGAAGCGCGAATGCCCTGATTGTTGGCCGCCGCGAACCCGGCGTTGACCGGGTTGCGGATGACGCGGGCGGCCGGCGCGTAATTCGCCAGCCACTCGGCCGATCCATCCTGTGATCCGTTATCGACCACGACGATTTCAAAGCCGCGGAAGGTCTGGGCAGCCAAAGCCGATAGGCACTCGGGCAGCAAATGGCGGCCGTTCCAGTTAGCGATAATGACGACGACTTGAGGAGTCACAGGCGAACACACCGATTATCTGCTTGCGGCGGGTTCGCAACCCGCTGTCCAACCGCCGGGTTACGAACCCGGCGGAAGCCATCTGGGATCTACAAGTAATCCAAGTGCTCAAGCCGCCTCCCCGGCGGCGATGCCCGCGCCGCACTAACCCTAAAGGGCGCTTCGCAGAGTGGGCTTCGCACAGGACGGCGCGGTGAGCAGATGAACCCGGCGGAAGCCATCTGGGATCTACAAGACTGTAAAAGGGCGACCCTGGCCGGGTCGCCCTTTTCGACTTCGGTCACCGTGCGCTAGTACAGCGCGGCGGAAATAGCCCGCCAGTTTCCGCTCCAGCCGAGTCCGTGACTCGGCTGCCCCCGCGGCGAGTCACGGACTCGCCGTGAGCGCAGACACCTACTCCAACTGAAGGCTCAATTACGCCCGGCTGCACTAGTGGCTGATGATCACCGGTGTCTCGCTCACCCAGCGCGTCACGTTGTAACCATCTTCGGCCACCGCGCACACGGTGTAAGCGCCGGCGGGCACCCCGGACGTGTTCCAGTTGAAAGAGTCGCCGGCCGGATCGTTATTCAATTGAACGAGCGGAAGATAGATCAGGTTCGTCCCGGTGATCGGCAATGGTGGAGCAGGGAGTGGGGGCCAGGTAAATATCGGCGATCCGGAGCCGCACGCTGCCGGATTCTGATGCGCATAAAAGTTGATGCGGGCCGGCACACGGCCGCCCGGCAACGACCAACGCACCGTAAACGAGGCGTCCGCCGTGTCGCCTCCGGTCAACTTCACATCGTCGAGATGGATCGTCCACGGATCGATGCCTTCCAGAAAATCGAACCGCAGCCAGGTCTTGAAGCCGATCCAGTAACCACCCGTCTGGGGCTGATCCGGTTCCCAGTAACCTCTCGCCTGGCCCTGCGACAGGTCCATCTGGTAGGTATTCCAATCGTCAAAGGCGATGAGATCGTTGGTCTCATTGGCGGAGTTGAGGTCGGGCAAGGGGTCGGTGAAGAAGATCAGCCGGGCCAGCCAGGAAGCCCGGTAAATGCCGCTGCCGGGTGGGCTATCCCCGAGCCGATCGGTGCTGTTCTCCCACCAGGGACTCCGATCGATCTTGTAGCGGTAGGTCAGGTACTTGTACTTGCCGGTATCGATCGGCGCAGACGTGCTGACGTTGAGGTACACGAACGGATCACTGAAATTGGGCGGATCTCCCGGATCGAGCCGGCCGGTGGTGGCATGCAGCTCGCCGTTGCTGAAACACGGTGTGGGCGGTGTGGCGCCCGGCGAGCATTCGGACAGATCGTGGATCGTCCACCCGCCGCCGACGAGCTTAAGGTCGGTCGGACCGTTCATGTCCCACGGGTTGCCGAGCACGGTCGTCGCGTAATCAGGCCCGCTGGTCATGCTGGGCGCGTCGATGCGCACGATGGGCGCGGCCTTGATCGTGAGCGCGCCGTCGCTGAGATCGCTGGCGACGGCAGAGCCGCCGCGTTTGACCTCGGCGTAAACGTAGTATTGTCCGGGCGCCAGGTAGGCGGTGCGCCAAGAGGTGTTAAAGGTCCCCCCCGCGTCGACCGGAATGCCCGTCGCGATGCGTCCGCAGAAATTGGCGTTGGAGATCGCGGTCGATGTGTAGCACGTCAGATCCACCACATCGCCGGCTTGCGCAGCGCCGACGGTAAACGTGATCGTGTACACCGGCGACGTCGCAGGGTCGGTCAACCGGATCCAGTCGAACTGATATGCCCCGGCAGCGATAAACCGGTGAAACAAGCCGTACACCGAACCGGAGCCCCACGAGAAAGTCGACGTATACACCTGCCAGCCGGCGGAATACGAGCCGCTCGTGAAGCCGGCTTCCTGAGTATGGCTGATCAGCGTGTAACCGGCCTGCCACGCGCCGGAGGCAGGAGCGTTGAGGCGAAAACTGAGCTGCTTATACTTCGACGCCTGAATCGGATAGTTCCACCCGATCTTGCCGATCTCGGCGACGCCGCCCTGCGTGAAACCCGGAAACAGCGGCCAGATGCGAGAGTTGCCGCCGGAGTTCGTGGCCGTCCCGCTCCAGATACCGCCCGATACGGAGATATTGCTGATCCCGAGTTCCTGCCAGATGAGATCCGTATGCTCCTGCATGTCTCGCGGATCGCCCAGAACCTGTGTGAAGTAATCTTCGCTTTCGCCGACGACATCTGTGCCTGCGCCGGATGGAGTGGATACGGTTACCGTTGTGGCTTGGGCTGCCGACGTGATGGACACGTAAGCCATCCACGATACGCTCCATACCAGGAAAGACACGGCCGCCAGTCGTTTCAGATTGGAGTTCAACACAAAGTTTTCCACGCTGTGTGGTGTCCTGTGGGATATGATGACTGCTCCTACCGCAGTGCAACTGCGGCAGAACAGGTGTGTTGGGTGGTCAGTCGTGACCAATAGCCCATTCCATTTGCGCTACGGCTTGACTGCTGTGGCGTAACACTCGAAGGGCCGATCGAGCCGCTCGATCAGATCGATCATCTCGCTCGCGAGGCGGGCGCGCTGAGCCGACAACTGGGCGTTCACTTGATTGGCGATGCTGTCCAGTCCCAGCAAGCGCGCCAGCCGGACTCGCAGGAAATTGCGCCAACCCGGCAGCTCCGCGCGCGACACCGATGCCTCCCACCGAATCCCGTTCGGTCGAACCGGGTCCGCCGAGTCGGCGTCCAGGCGCAGCGCCTGCAGGCGAACCCGGATGTCGCCCAGCAGCGGATAGCCGGGGGCCGGGTTCTCGCCCCACGTCTCAGCGCGGAAGCCGGCGTGATTCAAGAAGAAACACAACAGCCGGGGATGATAAAAGCTGACGTGGCCGAAGTGAAGCCAGTACATTTCCAGGTGCGAGACCAGCCCGCGCGCGTTGGGTGTAGCCAGCACGATCCGCCCGCCCGGCTTCAGCACGCGATGCGCGTGAGCGATCAGCTGATACACCGCCTGATACGGCAGATGCTCGACCAAATGCGCCGCGAAGACGCCATCGGCGCTGGCCGCTTCGGCGTTCTCCAGATACGCGAGCACATCCTGATCGACGATCGGCAGGCCTCGCCGGCGCGCGTTCTCGACGGCGAGCGGATCGCTGTCAAGTCCGACTGCGTCGATACCCTGTTCGATCAGCAGCTGCACGAAATCACCGTCGCCGCAGCCGAGGTCTACGACGCGCCGGCAGCCGTTGAAGAACGGCAGGTAGAAACTCTGATTCTTGCGCTGGTCAGATGGGTTCACGCCGGTGTAACGCAGAAAGGCGTAATCCAGGCCGGTGAGGTCGATGGGATCACGCATGCCGCGCGTCCTTTCCGCTGAACAGGCCAACCACATCGAACAACCGGCTGAGCTGCGCTTGCGTGGCTTCGTAAGCCGGATCGAAGAAACTGGGATCGAACGGCCGGCCGAACAGGTGGAAGATCTCGGCGTCGCTGCGGCGGCGGGCAGCCTGCACTCTGGCGCGTTTCTCGAAAGTGCGCGGCAGCAGATCGACGACATCGTTGGCCGCCACGACATGCGCCAGCGCCATGCGCGAGACCTGCTCGTAGCCCGCTTCCAGGCCAGGCAGAGTGCGCCGGTTCGGAGGCGGATAAGACGGATCGGTCAGGCCCACCTTGCGCCGGACGAGCGATAGCGCACGGCGGCTGACCTCGATCGGGCCTTCTTGGCGCAGCACCTTCAGCCAGCGCGCGACTTTGGTCGGCCGCGCCGGCGGCGCGATCTTTGGGCCGGCATAACCGAGTCGATAGGCGCGGGCATCCAGGCCGGCCATCAGATACATGCGTTTGATCGCCAGCAGCAGCGCCACCGGCCAGACGCGCGCCAGGTTGGCCTCGTCGTAGTTCTTGATCAGCGTCAGCATCGCGTTACGCTCGTACAGCACGCGCCGGCTGGCGTCCGGCATCTGGCGCCTGGCGCCATGATGTTTGTGCAGCACCACCGCCGATCCGGCGTACAACACCTTGTAGCCCATGACCCACAGCCGCCAGCCCAGGTCGACGT
>JBOGUH010000157.1:0-4435 GCA_050695975.1 Anaerolineae bacterium | reverse complement strand
CGTCTACACTGAGGATGTCGCCGAAGCGATCTTGTTCTTCGCCTCGGATCGTTCGTCAAAAATCACCGGCGGCATTTTGAACGTGGATGGTGGGCTGGTTGCGGCGTATGTACGCTAGTAGTCAGTCCATTTGAAATTGATGGATATCGTAGTTGCGACTTTAGTCGCTCTGCGCCGAACGACGACTGAAGTCGTCACTACTATTGCTCGCCATCTTCAACTGGACTGACTACTGGTCGAATTGGCGGATGAAGCATGTCGAGAAACGGAAAGAAACCTATTCTGGAGATCAGACACATCTCCAAGCGCTTCGATACGACGCAGGCGCTGGATGAGGTCTCGCTCGATCTCTATCCCGGCGAGATTCACGCGCTGCTCGGCGAGAACGGGGCCGGCAAGTCGACGCTGATCAAGATCATGACCGGCGTCCACCCGCCGGATCAGGGCGAGATGTTGCTCGACGGCAAGCCGATCGCGATCCGCAACGCGGTGGAGGCGCAGGCGCACGGCATCGCTGCGATCTATCAGGAGCCGATGATCTTCCCCGATCTCAGCGTTGCCGAAAACATCTTCATCAGCCATCGCGATCAGGGCGCGATTCTGCGCTGGGGCAGCATGTTCCGCGACGCCGAGGCGATCTTGGCCCAATTGGACGTCCATCTCGACGTGCGCCAGCCGGCGCGCGGGCTGACGCTGGCCGCCCAGCAGGCGGTGGAGATTGCCAAAGCCATCTCGCTCAATGCCCGCGTCCTGATCATGGACGAGCCGACCGCGTCGCTCTCGGCGCACGAGGTCGCGCAGCTGTTCAAACTGGCCGCCACCTTGCGCGATCAGGGTGTCGCCATCCTGTTCATCAGTCATCGCATGGAGGAAGTGTTTGAGATCGCGGATCGGGTCACGATTCTGCGCGACGGCAAATGGATCTCGTCCGCGCCGCGCGGCGAGGTGACGCCCGAAGGCGCGATCCGTGACATGGTGGGTCGCAAGGTCGAGGAATTCTTCGCCAAGGCCCAGGCGCAGCGCGGCGAGCTGCTGATGTCGGTGCGCGGCTTGAGCAAAGAGGGCGCTTTCTCGGACATCACGTTCGACGTGTATCGCGGCGAGGTGCTGGGCTTTGCCGGGCTGGTCGGCGCGCGGCGCACCGACGTGGGGCTGGCGCTGTTCGGCATCGAGCCGCCCGACTCCGGCGAAATCGTCTTCGGCGGAAAAGCGGTGAAGTTGCACGCGCCCGATCAGGCGCTCCGGCTGGGCATTGCCTACGCGAGTGAAGATCGCCGCCAGCTGGGGTTGACGCTGCCGATGTCGATCGCCGCGAATATCTCGCTGCCGATGCTGCGCGAATACCTTTCCTCGCTGGGTCTGATCAAACGCAACGCTGAAAATGCGACCGCCGAGCAATTTCGGAAAAGACTCTCGATCCGTGCTCCATCGGTGCATGTCGCAGCCGGCAAACTCTCAGGCGGCAACCAGCAGAAGGTGATGCTGAGCAAGTGGCTCAACGCCCGCCCGCAGCTGCTCATTCTCGACGAGCCGACGCGGGGTATCGACGTGGGCGCGAAGGCCGAAGTGCATCACATGATCGGCGATCTGGCGGCGCAGGGGTTAGGCATCCTCTTGATTTCGTCCGACCTGCCCGAGGTGCTGGCCATGAGCGATCGCATCCTGGTGATGCGCGAGGGTCGGCAAATGGGCGTCTTCACCCGCGCAGAAGCGACGCAGGAAAACATTCTGGCTGCGGCGATGGGTCAGCATCGCGGGGCGGCAGAGGTTTCGGGATGAACGCACTCACGCGTCGCATTCGCCCCGAGCAAATCCGCGAGTTGAGCCTCGTCTTCCTGATCGTCGTCATGGTCCTGTTCTTCGGCACGCAGATCGAGGGCTATTACAGCGCGCGCACCTTTGTCCGCATCGCCACCAGCGTGGCGGTGATCGCGGTGGTCGCCGTCGGGCAAACGCTCGTCGTCCTCACCCGCAACATCGACCTGTCGGTCGGCTCGATCGTCGGCTTCGCCGCCTATTTCGTCGGCACGCAGCTCGCCAACGACAACGAGATCGCCCCGCTCGTTGCCGTCCTGTTGGCGATCGGTCTGGGCGCGCTGATGGGTTTGCTGAATGGCCTGCTGGTGGCGTATGGCCGTGTGCCGGCGATCATCGTCACGATCGGCACGCTGGCGATTTACCGCACGCTGCTGGTCAATTATTCCGGCGCGAAAACCGTCACGACCGGCACCTTGCCGCAATGGGTGATCGACCTGCCGCGCGAGAACCTGTTCTCGATCGGCGAGATCGACATCCGCCTGATGGTGGCGCTGGCGCTGCTGATCGTCGTGCTGTTTCAGTTGGTGATCACGTATCTGCCCTACGGTCGCCGCCTGGTCGCGATCGGCTCGAACCCCGAGGCCGCGCGCATCGCCGGTTTCCCCATGCAGCGCATCGTGACGATCGCATTCGTGCTGTGCGGGGCGCTGGCCGGTCTGGCCGGGTTCATGTTCCTGGCGCGCTTCGGCACGGTATCCGCCGTCGCCGCGCAGGGTCTGGAATTGCCGATCGTGGCGGCGGTAGTCGTCGGCGGCGTGAACATCTTCGGCGGCTCCGGCTCGATGATCGGCGCGCTGCTAGGCGCGGTGATGATCGACACCCTCGAGCAGAGCCTGATTCGCTGGCTGCAAATCAGCGAATTCTGGCGTGACGCGCTGTTAGGACTGTTGATCCTGTTGGCGGTGGTGAGCGATGCCGTGATCCTGAACCGCCTGCGCACGCTATGGGCGCGGAGCGGGTTGCAGGCCAAGTCACAGTCGGAACAGCCTCCGCTTCAGGAGGAGATCGGCCATGTCGCTTAAGTGGGATCGGCTCAGAAGTTGGGAAGGATTGCTGCTCGCCATTCTGGCGGCGGTCGTCGCCCTGAATGCTGTCCGGTCGCCGGTGTACCTGAACGTCGAGAACCAGGTCAACCTGTTCGTCCTGTTCGTCGAACGCATCATCGTCGTGTTGGCGATGACCTTCATCATCATCAATGGCGAAATCGACCTGTCTGTGGCATCGGTGATGGGCCTGTCCGCCTGCCTCCTGGCCCACCTCCACGAGCGCGGTGTGCCGCTGCCGATCGGTATTCTGGCCGCGCTGTTGGCCGGGGCGCTGGCCGGCGCGTTCAACGGCTTCTGGATCGCGACCGTCGGCCTGCCCTCGCTGGCGGTGACGCTGGCCGGGCTGATCGGCTATCGCGGCGTGGCGCGCATCCTGTTGGAAGATCGATCGATCGGCGACTTTCCCGAATGGTTCAATCGCCTCGGGCAACAACCGCTGATCGGCCCGATTCCGCTTTCGCTGATCATCTTCTTCGTCTTGCTGGTCATCGCGATCGTCGTGCTGCAATATTCCGGCTTTGGCCGCGTTGTGTACGCGATCGGAAATAACCGCGAGGTTGCGCGCTATTCGGGCGTGAGCGTGCGGCGCGCGAAGATGACGCTGTTCATCGCCTCAGGTCTGATCGCCGCGCTGGCCGGGCTGCTGCTCGCGGCGCGTCTGGGCGCGGTTCGCGGCAACACAGCCGAAGGGTTCGAACTCGACATCATCACCATGGTGCTGCTCGGCGGCGTCAGCATCTTCGGCGGCTCGGGAACGCTGTTCGGCGTATTGCTGTCGATCCTGATCATTCTGAACCTCCGCAACGGGATGTCGCTCGCCAACATCACCGCCAATACCCAGACCGGCGTGATCGGCGCGCTGTTGATCGTGTCGGTTTTGATTCCCAACCTGGCGAGCGACTTGCGAAACTGGTGGAATCGAATGCGAGGCGCTAGCCGTACGCCCGTAACGTGAAACGACTCCACTGAAAAAAGCCGGCAATTCACCGCCGAGACGCGGAGAACGCAGAGAAAACCTGGAAAAACTCGGCGTACTCTGCGCCTCTGCGGTGAAAATCTGAGTTCTTTCAGCAGAGTCGTGAAACCAGAAAGGAGGAGATGTCATCGGCGAAGGGAGCGCACCGGACCGAAGGGGAACCTATCCGCGACAAGACCTTTCCAGAAAAGGAGGAGAGTCAGATGAATAAGAATCTGAAAGCCGCAGTGAATCTGTTGCTGGCTGCATCGTTGGTGCTGGCGGCCTGCGGGCCGGCCGCCACGCCACTTCCGCCGGCAACTGAACCGCCGGCGCCAGCGCCGACGCAGCCACCGGCTCCGCAGCCGGCAGGCCCCGTGAAAGCCACACCGGGCCAGGCGGTGTCGATGGTGTTGCTGCCGAAGTTCCTGGGTATCCTGGTGTTCGACCAGGCGAACCAGGGCGCGCAGGAAGCCCACACGGAACTCGGCAACCCGCAGACGCTGGACTTCCTGGGGCCGACGCCGGAGAACAGCGTGGCCGGACAGATCGAGATCGTGACGACGGCGGCAACGCAGGGCGTGGACGCAATCATGATCTCCAACAACGCCGGCGA
>JBOGUH010000156.1:0-2890 GCA_050695975.1 Anaerolineae bacterium | reverse complement strand
TGTTGGCTGCCGGAGAGTGGGTTGATTCGGGAACGAGTAGAGGTGCCCTTGTTTGAAGGCGGTGGGGAAGGTGAGTGGTGGATTAGCCTCTCGCTCGTCGATGGAGATACCAGGCAGCGGCTAGGCGTTGTCACACCGGATGGCTCGCACAGCGATCAAGTCGGCCTCGGCCCATTTCGCCTGCAGTCAGACTGAGCGCTGCACCCTGAAGCGAGCACCTCTAATGGGCTTCTACCCTGACATTCGCTAAGACGACTCCGGTTGCCTCCGGCATGATGCGCTCGCCGCGCGTGACATGCACAGGCGATCCATCCGTCGACCGATACAGGCCGACCTGCACTGCGTACTCGCCCGGAGGCGCGTCGCCCGGCAGGATCAGGCCATGCTTGTCGGCAACCCTCGATCCAGGCTGCCAGCCGCTCGTCGGCGCGAACCCGCCTTGCGGCTGCTGATCGTTCTGCGCCACGAGCCGGCCTTGCGAGTCGACCAGGTGCACGAACACAGTGTAGTCGCCGGAAGGCGCTTGAATGGCCTGCCAGTTCAGTTCAACGCACAGCCCGCTGCCAGGCCGAAGCATGTGCTCGCTGAGCTGAAAGTCGGCTAGTTCGATCTCATCTGCAAAAGTACGAGTAGTCCCGACTTTAGTCGGCATTCCTGTGTCGCCGACTGAAGTCGGCGCTCCGACAAACCGCGACACGCGCGCCGATCCGGCTGTCTGTGTCTCGACTTTGCAGGCCCGATCGGACAGCCAGGCCTCGGCGTCGAGGTTCTCCTGTCGCGTGTCCGCATCACCTTCGTCGGCGATAAACCAGAACGGGCCTCGAGCGGCGATCTCGACCAGCCACGACATGCGGACTTCTTCGGGCGTATGCCTGGCGGTGGGCAGCAGCACCGGGTCGCCAATGGATCGCGCTGCCGGGTACAGTCGCCGAAAGATGCGGGGACTGGCGAACACAATTGCGCCAGATTGACTGCTGCTTGCGCGGATCAAATCGATCGACGGCGCGGCGGGATCGGCGGCCAGCCGTGTCTGGGTGTAGGCACTGATAGACGCAATTCCAATGGGCACGACGCTGATCCAGCCAATGACCAAGATCGCTGCGGCAATAGGCGATAAGCGATAAGCGATAGGCGATAGGCGGACAACATATTCCAGACACAGCGCGACGAGAATCGCTGTTCGCGCGATCACCAGCCAGGCGATGAACCAGTGTTGCCCCTCCAGCATTTGAAAGGCGATCGGCCACTCGGCCACCCACAGCACGCTCAACAACGCCGTGTACAGCGCGCCGCGCAGGTTCGGCATGAGCAGCACAACGAACGGGACGACATACACGACGAACTGCCCGGAGAACCCCTTTGACCACAGCAGGAACAGGTTGACCGTGAACCCGGCGAGAGCGATCGACTTGATCGGATCGCGCCAGTCCATCCGGCGCGTGTAGACGAACAGGAACAGCCCCAGAAAAGTGAGATGGATGATTGGCCAGGGCAATTGGCTTGCATCGGCTGCGCCGATGTTGGCGGGTGAGAATCGATCGACGATGGGGATCGTTGCCCCAAACGAGTAGTTGCCGTCGAGCAATGCCCAGATGGACAGCCAGGTCGGACGATTGAACGTGGCGCGGACGAAGGCCAACACGTAATCCGCGCCCGCAATCAGAAAGGGCAGCATCAGGCCCAGCGATGCGACGACTACCAGGCTGAGATAGCCGACTTGCTGGCGAAGTTGCGTCATGCGCCGCAGGGCGATGGGCACGATCAAGATCGGCACGATCTTGGTCATCAGCCCCACACTCGCGGCGAGCGCGCTACGGCCAAATCGATCGGTCAGCGCCAGATACAGTGCCCATAACAGGAAGAACAGCGGAACAGGCTCGTACCATCCTGATGCGGCGTAAGCCGTGATGAATGCGCCAGCGAACAGGGCCGCCGTACGGATGGCTCGGGCCTGGCTGCCCAGCCGCAGCGCGATGCCATACACCAGGATCACACTGCCCAGATCGAAGATCGCCATCGCCGTCTGCATTGCGATCGAGAACCACAAACGTTGATCGAGCCAGGCCGGCAGCAGCGCGCTGAGCCGGTACAGCCCGATCACCGACCAGGCGAATAGGGGTGGATACTCCGACCAGTAATCGACGAATGGATACAGCCCGCTGTCGGCCAGCGTGCCCCAGTTCAGGTAGTCGCGCAGATCGGGTGCGGCTTCGACAAAATACGATCCGTTGCGGAAGACGAACGGCAGCATAAGCCGAAACGTCAAGAAGATGATCAGGACGAGTACAAAGTGCTGATGGCGTGAAACGTAAAACGTGATGCGTGATGCGTGATGCGTGATGCGATTAAGCATGGCTGATATGCGATCAGGGATGATCAAACTGTGCTACGATCAAAGCGTTGTCGATCACGGTGACACTGCTCGTGAATGTCGGGATCGCTCGCTGAAGCGATCCGCGATCGTATAGCCCAACCGCGACCGTGTACCTGCCGGCTGGCAGGTCGGGCAGCAGGATCAACGGGCGGCGCTCGCGAATGAAATCGCCCGGCGTCCAGCTGCTCAGCGGGGCCAGTCCGCCGATCGGATCGCCATCCGCCTGCGCCACGATCTCGCCCCCTGTGTTCCGCACGTGAACAAAGACCGTTTGGCCCGGATCGATCGGCGCGTCGATCCGCCAGTCGAGATTCAGCACCGGCGTGCCGGCTTCCACCTCGATTGCTGCAGCGGTCAAACGGACTGACCCCGTCCACTCCGCGATAAAAGCCGCCGGCGGATCGGCGTTGCGCTGGATGCCGGCAACTTTGAACACGTGCAGCTCGCCCTCTCCTGCTGCGCGTGGAGGGTTGGGGGTGAGGGCCTCAACCCGATACACGTCGCTCGCAGCTGCGA
>JBOGUH010000155.1:0-4745 GCA_050695975.1 Anaerolineae bacterium | reverse complement strand
TTCTGGGTCATAGTGTCGAAGGTGGACGCCAATCGACCGATCTCGTCGGCGCCGGTCAGCCCGGTGCGCTGGTTGAGGTTGCCGCTGGCCACGGCCTGCGAGGTGCTAACCAGCCGCAGAATGGGGCGAATGAGACGGTCCGAGATGCCCAGGCCAATGACGAAAACGGCCACGACCATGCTGCCGAAGATCGCCGCGAACAACAGGCGGCTGGTCACGGTGCTGCTGACGATGAAGTTGCTTTCCAACGCGACCGAGTACACCCCGACCGCGCTCTGGCGGATCTGGAAAACACCGTAGGCCAGACGATACACGGACGAGCCGCGCCGCAGGTCGGCGCGCCGGACTTGGCGGGGCGTGTCGGGGTCACTCGGAAAAGCGCGCGTGATAATCTCGTGGATGTCATCCGGGCTGAGGCGATTGTCGGGATCGCCTGGCTCGGGCGGCGGAAGGGTCGAGCCGAGCAGATTGCCGTTCAGATCGTACGCGCTGACGAGAGCGACTGCCTCCTCGCTGATCGCGCGCAGCGCGTTATCCAGCCGAGTGCCGACCATCAGTGCGCCGACGATCGTGCCGTTGTCTTGCAGCGGGCCGACGGTGAACAGGTGATGTTGGTCGCCAACCCCCAGGATGCCGGAGAACTTGTCACCGAACGGATCGCGTTCGCCGCGCAGTGCTTGATCGAGCGGATCCCAATCCTCGATCAGCCGATTGAGCGTTTCGGCGTACTCGCCGTTGGGCGTTCGATCGAGTCCGATCAGCAGCACGTGATCGGCGTCGACGATCCAGACACTGTCGATCGATCGGCTGGCCGCCGACCCTTCGATCAATTCGCGGACCTGGGACGCGTCGCCGTCGCGCACCGCTTCGACGACGCCACCGGTGGCGGCCAAGATGCGCCACAGGTCGAGGTGCTTGCGTTCCAGGCGAACCAGCCCGTCCGCGGCGACTCCCCCGGCGTCGTTCAGCTGATTGGTGAAGCGTTCCTCGAACGAGTCGGTCACAAACTGCGTGACGATGAAAACGCCGATGAACGCCACAGCAAAGGTGAGAACCAGGTAGGGGAAGGTGATTTTGCCGCGTATGCCCAAACTCAGCAACCTGCGGCGGCTTGGGGTTGGGCTGTCCGGGATTGGGCTGGGAAGTTGATTCATGCGTACCCTTTGTCAGGTCGCTGGCAAAGTTGATGGGAGCGCAAAAACGGGGATAGTCGGTAGTTTGAGCGAATCATATCATATAAGAAATGGGCGGTCAACGCGCGTTGCGCGCCGGTCTTGAAACTGTAACTCAAGTGCAACAGACCGGGCATCGTGTCGGGTTTGTATACTCGACGAACTTCAAAACCCAGCAAAGGCGGCTCCTATGCCGCCGAAATATCGGGCGTGGGAACCCGATCCGCTCGTTTGAGATAGTTTCCAAGGTACGGTCAGGGGTGGGTGAAATAAGCCAGCGCCAGCCGCAGGCGTTCTTCCAGGCTGGCGCCGCTGTCGCGGGGGACACTGGCCAGCGCGGCTTGCGCTTCGGCGAGGGAGTAGCCCAACGTGGTCAATGCGCCGATGATCTCCGTGTCGCCCTCGGTGAAGGCGACCAGGCCCGGCGCGCCCGGTACGCCGCCGATCTTGTCCTTTAGGTGAAAGACGACCGCTTTGGCCGTCTTGAGGCCAACGCCCGTCACGTGGGTGAATACGTCGAACTCTTCGCTGGCGATGGCCTGGCGCAGCCGATCAGGGGGCGCGCCGGCCAGAATGCTCAATGCCAGCCTGGGCCCGATGCCGCTTACGCCAATGAGCAGTTCGAAGAGTGTCAGCTCTTCTTCGCTGGCGAATCCGTACAGCGCGAGTTCGTTCTCGCGAACGTGCAGGTGCGTGAACAGATCGACGCTGCGCGACCGGCTGGCCAGTTCGCGTGCGGTGGCCGAAGCGCGCAGCCTGAAACCGACCCCACCCACGCTGACGATCAAGCTATCCTTGTCGATCGATTCGACTGTTCCGCGTAATCGGGCGATCATGCTGACTTGTCCACGAGCCGGCTGATTTGCGAGGAGTGCGCATGGCAGATGGCGACGGCCAGCGCATCGGCCGCGTCGTCCGGCTTGGGAATTTCGGGCAGGCCCAGCAGCACGCGGATCATTTCTTGAATCTGCTGCTTGCCGGCGCGGCCGTAGCCGGTGACCGCTTGCTTAACTTCGAGCGGTGTATACTCGCTGATGGGGACGCCCGCCTGCGCCAGCGCCAGGAGGACGACGCCGCGCGCGTGCCCCACGGCGAGCGCGGTCCGAACGTTGCGGCTGAAGAACAGCTGCTCCACTGCTGCCGAAGCCGGCCGGTGGAGCGCGATGAGGTCGCTGAGTTCCCGCTGAATCGCAACCAGCCGCTGCGGCAGTGCCCAGTCCGATGGCGTCGTGATCGCGCCGTAAGCGACGGCGTGGAGCGCGCCGTCGTCTTCGCGGACAAATCCGTAGCCGGTGATGGCCGTGACGGGATCGATGCCGAGGAAGACCATTTCCAATTTACGCGGCTTGCGCCTCGTATTCGGAGACCAGTTCTTCGGGGATGTCGAGACTGGCGTAGACTTGCTGCACGTCGTCCAGCTCTTCGAGTTGATCGACGACCTGCATCACGCTCTGCGCGTCTTTCACGTCGAGCGAGGTGAGCTGTTTGGGCTTCATCGTCAGTTCGACGGTCTCCGGTTTGAGGCCGGCCTTCTCGAGCGCGGCGCTGACGGCGTGCAGTTCGGTCGGCGCCGTGTAAATCTCGACGCTTTCGTCGGTGATCTCCACATCATCCGCGCCGGCTTCGACGGCCAGTTCGAAGAGCCGGTTTGGGTCGGGGTTGCTGACGGGGATGGCGATGTAGCCCTTCTGCTCGAAGTTCCAGGCGACCGCGCCGCTCTCGGCCATGCTGCCGCCGGCGCGCGTGAAGATGCGGCGCAAGTCGGACACGGTCCGATTGCGGTTATCGGTGGCAACTTTGATCATCAGGGCGATGCCATGCGGGCCGTAGCCCTCGTACATGAGCTCTTCAAAAGCGGCGGCGTCCTTGTCGAGGCCGGCGCCTCGGCGGATGGTGCGTTCGATCATGTCTTTGGGCATGCCCGCCGCCCTAGCCTTGTTGACGACCAGCCGCAGCTTCACGTTGTTATCCGGGTCGGCGCCATCGCGCGCGGCGATAGCGATTTCGCGGCCGAGCTTGCTGAACATCTGGCCGCGCTTGGCGTCGTTCGCGCCTTTCTTGCGCTTGATGGTTGCCCAGTGGCTATGACCTGACATGAGTGTGCTCCTCTTGTTGTTACTTCGCCGAAATAAGGCGAACAGCGATTCGAGTCGTATGACACTCATCGACCCCGCACTTCGGGGCCGTTTGGGGATCATCTTAGCCGGATTATACCATTCCGCTGTAAAGAGCGTCAAGCAAAGATCGAGCGACCAGCAAGTGAAGACTGCTGGCTCTCCCGGATCGAGCGGGAATTCTCACGCAATCCCCTGAAGGGGACGGGCGACGCTAAGAACGCGAAGTCAAACAGTAATATCTTGGCGTCTTTGCGGCTTGGCGTGAGACTTTTCCCGCCAAACCCGGTAGACCCAGACTGCCATATGACTATAGTGCCGTCACACAATTTATTCCTTTAACCTGCGGTAGGATACGCCGCCATTCGAGCGTCGAGAGTGGCGCAGCGAGGAGATGGCCGTTCGAGAGGACGGCGAGTAGTTCATCGCCAACCTGCGCGAAACGCTCGACCATATACCGCCGCCACGGGACGTCGAGTCGGGTCGAGGCGAGCTGCCACGTTTGGCCGCCATCGCGCGTTTCTTCGATTCGGCCTCTCGAATCCACGAAATCCGCCGGGCCGAGGATCAGGTGAGCCGGATCGTCCGGGTCGAGCCAGGCGGCGCGGCAATAGCAGTCGTACAGGCTCGTCCAGGTTTTGCCACCGTTCGTCGATCGATACAGCCCGCCGCCGGTCGGCGCCAAGACGAGTTCGGGCGAATGGGGATGAACGGCGATCGAGTGAACGTCGGGGCAAATGAATGGGGCAGGTGGATCGTACGGATCGGGGTTGCCGGAGCTGCCTTCGGCCAGGCGCCATGTCTCGCCGCCGTCGTCTGAGCGCAGGGCGCCGCCGACTTCCACAGCGGCGTAGGCACGCGTGCCATGAAAGGCAAACCCGCGCACGCAGCCGGCTTCCCTCGAATAAGGCAATGACCACCCATGCGCATCGCGCAGGCCCGCCACTTCGGGACACGCGCGCCACGTCTCAGCCCCATCGCGCGAAACGAAAATGCCCGCAGGTTCTGTACCCGCGAATTCAAGATCGGATACGTCGGGGTGATACGCCAACCAGCGCACGTGCCGGATCGTGAGGCCTGCGCTCGCCTCGCGCCATGACCGGCCGAGGTCGTCGGAGCGAAAGACGCCGTCGGTTGTGCCGGCGAGGATCACGCCTTCACGCGCGATCGCGCTGGTGACGCGGCGCCCACTCAGGCCGGCGGCGATTTCGCGCCAGTCGCCGCCATCGTGTTCGAAAGTGAAGAGACCGTTGGCTGTAGCGAGACAGAGTCGAATGTTCATCTCTCTCCTCGAATCCATCGCTCATAAGATGTGCTCATTGTTCTGGGGCTTCACTTAAATCTTGTTTCTCCGTGTTGACTTTGCCGGTCTATCAACCCTGTGATGATCAGATGTGTCGCGGGAGCCGCACGCCGCCCAACGGCAGCGAGTTGTCAGGCAGCATGGCTGCCTGCGAAC
>JBOGUH010000154.1:0-1657 GCA_050695975.1 Anaerolineae bacterium | reverse complement strand
ATCTCGCCGCGCGCGTACAGCGGCAGCGCCAACATCGCGCCGGCGCCAAAAGCCTTGCCGACCCGCCCGTCTGCTGAGTCCAATCGGAGTATGCCATCGGTTTCGCGTGCCTGCCGCAGGTCCGACCACTCCTCTGCGCCCAGACGCAGCGCAGCAAACGCCGCCGCCCGTTCGCCTAGACCGAACGAGTTCGCTGCCCGATACACTCCCTGAACCGCATCCCATAACAAGATACCGCAGCGATCGACACCGGACAGCATCGGCGTGATGCGGGTGACCGTGTCCAACACCTCGTCCAAACTCGATGCCTGAACGGTCGCTTCCGCCACCTGCAGCAGCGCAGTGCTGATCCAGGCCTGCTCGCGCTCAGCCGCGTACAGCCGCGCTTCGTGCGTGGCGATCGCCACCTGGTCCGCCAGCGTGCGCAGGATAAAGACGTCTTCCTGGGTGAACGCATCCCGTTCGTTGCTTTCGACATCCAGCGCGCCCAGGATGTTCTTGCCGAAGATCAGCGGCACGGCGAGCGCCGATTGTGTTTCGGGCAGCGAGGTCAGCGACCGGTAATGTGGCTCTTTGGAGACGTCGTTGACCAGCAGCGGTTCGCCCGACGTCACAACCGATCCGACGATCCCCTGCCCGACCTTCATCCGCCGCCCCAGCAGCTTCTGTGCGGTCGCGCCGGCAATCACCATCTGCTCCGATTCGTCCTCGCGCAAGACGACGGCCACGAAGTAATACTTGAAGTGCGACTGGATCAGCTCCACCACGCGATCGAACAGCACGTCGAGATCGAGGATCGCCGCCACCTGCCGCCCGACTTCGCCGATCAGCTGCAGCTGGATCACCCGCCGGCGCTCGGCTTCCAGCAGCCGCGCGTTGGCGATCACCGGCGCAGCCTGGTTCGCGATGATCGACAGCAGGCGGACGTGCTCGTCGTCAAACGCGTCGGGCCGATCGTCCTGGATGGCGATCACGCCAATCGCTTCTTCGCCGGCGACGATCGGGACGAAGGCAGCGGAGCGAGGGGGATGATCGCTGATGTAACGCGGGCGGGCCGGCAGCATGTCGAGCTCACGCTCGAAGTCCCGGATGAGGATCGACTGCTTCGACGTGCGGATCCAGCCCACCAGCCCGCCCTCCGTCGACAGATCGAACTTCGCCGGTGGCCGGCGCTCGCCGCCGCGCAGCCACAGCCGAATGTGATACCAGCTGTCTTCGAACAGCCCGATCTGGAACGTGGCAGTATCCACAATCTGCGAAGCCTGCCGATAGATCAGCTCGCACAGCGCATCGGCATCCAGCTGCGATTGCGCAATGGCGCGGCCCGCGTTCGCCAGCGTGGCCAGCTCTTGCGCGTGGCGTTCCAGCTCGCGGCGCGAAACGATCCGCCGGCGCAGCACCCCGATCAGCGCCGCCAGGGCCATCACGCCGATGAAGGCTGCGATGATCATCCAGTTGGACAACAGAGCCTGGAGCATGCGCGTATTATACTTCCAAGTTCGGGCGACCGTTAAACTGTTCGCGCGTGAATTGCGTTGCACGGTTTGCGAGCAGTTGCCAATGCCTACAATCTGTGCTAAAGTTCCATAAACGCAACCTGAGGACAGGGTAGTGGATAAGATTCTGATCGTTGACGACGATCTTGAAAGCCTCAAAC
>JBOGUH010000153.1:0-2447 GCA_050695975.1 Anaerolineae bacterium | reverse complement strand
GGATACTCCTCGATGCGTCCCTGGTTCAGGTCCCACACGCTGTTGACCACCGTGTCGAGGAAATAGCGATCGTGGGCGACGGCGACGATCGATCCCGGATACTCGTTCAACGTCGCTTCCAGCCATTCGACGGCGCCGACGTCGAGGTGATTGGTCGGCTCGTCGAGCAGAAGCAGGTCGGGCGATTGGAGGATTAATCGGGCCAGCAGCGCGCGCGTCTTCTGCCCGCCGCTCAGAATGTTGACTGGCTTGTCGTATTCGTCTTCGCTGAACCCGACGCCGCTGAGCGTCTGGCGGATGCGCGTCTCGTAGGTGTAACCGCCGTCGAGCTCGAACCGCTCAAGCAGACGGCCGTACTTCTCCATCACCGTATCGCGCGAAGCGTGCGCCGGATCGGCCATGGCCTGCTCGAGCTGGCGCAGCTGCTCGGCGCGGCCTTCGAGATCGGCAAAGACGGCGCGCAGCGTATCGTGCAGCGACGTATCACCGCGCAGCTCGGCGTCGGCGTGCTGCGGCAGGAAGCCGATCGACAAGCCGCGCGCGCGATGCACCGCTCCGCCGCTCGACTCTTCGATGCCGGACAGGATGCGCAGCAGCGTCGTCTTGCCGACGCCGTTCGGGCCGACTAGCGCGGCACGCTGTCCGCGCGCAAGCGAGACGCTCACGTCGAGCAGCACGTCGAACGCGCCGAAGGATTTTTTGAGGTGATGAGCGGTCAAAATCGACATTGCGCTGCGATTATACCATGCGCGGTTTCGCTATTGAGAGGTGATGGGTTATAATCGAGCTGAACTTCATCGAAACAGGCTGCTTGCCGCTTACGGCGTATGACGACACGATCACAAACACGAACGATCTGCCACACGCCGCCGCGCCGATTCGATTGGATCGCGGCGCTCATTCTGCTCACCGCCGGCGCGGGCGGGTTCTGGCACGTCGTCAACACGATCCCGCCGATCGCCGGCTCCGTCGAGGTCGGCTTGCCCGACTCCGTCTACGCGCAGCGATTTTTCACGTCGCCGAATGTCGGCGGCGTCGCCCTGTTGCTGCTCGCGCTGCTCATCGCAACGCTGGGCGGCGCCTGGTTCGTCGTGCGTCTACTGCACTGGCGCTTTCGTCCCGCCTTCGAGCCGCTCACGGTATGGCGGCAGTCGCTATGGGTGGCGCTGGGCGTCACCATCGGCGCGTGGCTTCAACTCAATCGCTCTCTCACAATCGCGCTGGCCGCGCTGGTCGCCGGCGGGTTGGTGCTGCTCGAGGTCTTTCTGAATGTCCGCGAACGACAGGAATGAGGCGGCCCTTCGGCATGGCTCAGGGCAAGCCCTTCGCCGATTGCCCTCGGTCGACAAGCTGCTGGCACGGGCTGATGTCGCTCCGTTAATCGAGGCACACGGCCGCCCGCTGACGACCGATGCGATCCGTGCGGCGATCGACACGGCCCGCGCGGCGATCAGAGACGGGGGCAGTCCGCTCGATGAGTCGGGGTTGGTCGAACGCGCATCGAACCTGCTGCGCGAATGGATGCGCCCACGACCGCGACCCGTCGTCAATGCGACCGGCGTGATCATTCACACCAATCTCGGTCGCGCGCCGCTGTCAAAGGCAGCGCTAGAAGCGGTTCAGGCTGCCGCCGTCGGTTACTCCGATCTGGAATACGATCTGGCGATGGGCGAGCGCGGGCATCGCATGGCGGCGGTTGAGGACATTCTGTGCCGCGTGACTGGCGCGGAGGCGGCGCTCGTCGTCAACAACAACGCCGGCGCGGTGCTGCTGACCTTGAGCGCGATCGCAAAAGACAAAGGCGTGTTGATCTCGCGCGGTCAGCTAGTCGAGATCGGCGGCGGGTTCCGTGTGCCGGACGTGATGGCGCAGTCGGGCGCGCGCTTGATCGAGGTCGGTACGACCAACCGCACGCATCGGCGCGATTACGAGATGGCGCTGGTCACCGCGTCGGGCGAAGTCGCCGCGATTCTGCGCGCCCATTCGAGCAACTTCCGCGTGATCGGCTTCACGACCGAAGTGCCGCTGAACGAACTAGTCGAAATCGGTGAGTGGAAAGGGATTCCGGTGATCGACGATCTCGGATCGGGTTCGCTGCTCGACACGGCCAGGTACGGATTGATGCACGAGCCAATGGTGCAGGAATCGATCGCGGCAGGCGCCGGGCTGATGTGCTTCAGCGGCGACAAACTGCTGGGCGGGCCGCAGGCCGGCATCATCGCGGGCCGTCGCGATTTCGTGGACCGCGCGCGTCGCAACGCAATGTTCCGCGCGCTGCGCGTGGATAAGCTGACCATCGCCGCGCTGGAAGCCACGCTGCTGGCGTACCTTCGCGAAGATTACGACGCCATTCCCGCGCTGCGGATGATCCGCGCCACGCAGGAGCAAACTGCCGCGCGCGCAACGTCGTTTGCAGACAAACTGCGCGCGGCGCTGCCGGCCGGCGC
>JBOGUH010000152.1:0-2500 GCA_050695975.1 Anaerolineae bacterium | reverse complement strand
GCGCCACGCGGTGGCAGTCTCCAGCGGCACGGCCGGACTGCACCTGACCGTCATTGCTGCCGGCGTGAGCGATGGCGACGAGGTAATCACCACGCCGTTCAGTTTCGTCGCTTCGGCAAACGTGATGCTGTACGAGCGGGCGCGGCCGGTATTTGTCGATATCGATCCGCAGTCGCTCAACATCGACCCCGATCGCATCGAGGCAGCCATCACGCCCCACACGAGGGCGATCCTACCCGTCCACGCTTTTGGCCAGCCGGCCGATATGCACCCGATTCTCGATATCGCGCGGCGGCACAACCTGACGGTAATCGAAGATGCGTGTGAAGCGATCGGCGCGGAGTACAAGGGACGTAAGGCCGGCACGTTAGGCCATGTCGGCGTATTTGCCTTTTACCCTAACAAGCAGATGACGACCGGCGAAGGCGGAGTGATTGTCACCGGCGATGACGAATGGAATCATCTATTCCGCAGCCTGCGCAATCAGGGGCGCGATGTGTTTGATGCCTGGTTGAATCACAGCCGGCTTGGCTACAACTACCGTTTAGATGAAATGAGCGCGGCGCTGGGCGTGGCGCAGATCGACCGGATCGAAGAACTATTGGCTAAGCGGGAGCGAGTCGCCAGTTGGTACGCCACCCGGCTGCAAGACATACAAGGCGTAACTGCGCCGTTTGTCGCACCGGCCACCACCCGCGTCAGTTGGTTTGTTTACGTTGTGCGCGTTGCATCGGGAATCGATCGGGATCGAATCGTGTCGCTGCTCGAGGCGCGAGGCATTCCCAGCCGTCCCTATTTCAGCCCGATCCATTTGCAGCCGTTTTACCGGCAGCGCTTCGGCTGCGTGCCGGGCGACTTTCCGATTACTGAACGAGTGGCTGCATCTACGCTTGCGCTACCGTTCTTTGGCAATATGTCCGAAGAACAGGTGGCTGTGGTCTGTGATACACTGCGAGAAGTCGTTGCTCAAGCCCATAGGTGAGGCCGATAATGCTGTACACAGAATCGCCCGGACATCCTTACTCCGTGCTCCGTAATCGCTACTTCCTTCTAGCCGATCTGCTGCTGGTCGCCCTGGCCGCCGCGGCCAGTTTCTATCTGCGCTTGGATGCCGAAGGGATTGTGCGCTATCGCGACACATTGATGCTGGTGATCGTTCTGGCCATCCTCATCAAGCCGCCCGTCTTCTACTTCTTCGGCTTGTATCGGCGTTACTGGCGCTATGCCAGCGTGGATGATCTGTTGCGGATCGTGTTCGCCGTATCTACGGCATTTCTGGTAACGGCGATCTTAGAAATCCTAATACTTCCACTTTGGTTGGACTATCCCAGTGTCCCGCGCTCTATCCCGATCATCGATTGGCTGCTGACGCTGGCGCTGGTCGGCGGCGTGCGATTTGCGGTGCGTTTGCTGGCGCGTCGAGCGGGCACGCGTATTGTCCGGCCGGCGGAGGCGAAGCGGGTACTGGTGATGGGCGCGGGCGACGCCGGCGCGATGATCGTGCGCGAGATGCGCAACAACCCCCAACTGAACACGCTGCCGGTGGGTTTCGTGGACGATAACGCCGCCAAGTCGGGCATGACCATCCACGATGTGCCGGTGCTGGGCACGCGCCAGGACATCCCGGCGCTGGTCGAGCGCGAGACCGTCGACGAAGTGATCATTGCCATGCCAACGGCATCCGGCAAGGACATCCGCGCAATCATGGCCATCTGCCAGTCCGTCGGCGTGCGCTACAAAACGATTCCGGGTGTTTTTGAATTGATCTCGGGCCAGGTCAGCGTGAAGCAAATTCGGGATGTGCAGGTGGAAGATCTGCTGCGACGCGATCCCGTTGAGGCCGATATAACGCCATTGGTGCACTATCTGAGCGGCGCGCGCGTGCTGGTGACTGGCGCCGGGGGATCGATTGGCTCGGAAATATGCCGCCAGGTAGCGAGTTATCGGCCGCGGCAGTTGGTGCTGTTAGGGCACGGCGAGAACAGCATTTACCAGATCGAGCGCGAGCTGCGCCAGATATTCCCGGCGCTCGATCTGGTAGCCTGTATTGCCGACGTGCGCGATCCCCAGCGGCTGGAGCAAGTCTTCGCGCGGTATCGTCCGGCGGTGGTTTTCCATGCAGCAGCGCACAAGCATGTGCCGCTGATGGAATCCAACGTCACAGAGACGGTCACGAACAATATTCTGGGGACGCAACTTGTGCTGAAGGCGGCCATCAAATATGGCGTCGGTCGATTCGTATTGATTTCGACCGACAAGGCGGTCAATCCCGTCAGCGGGATGGGCGCCAGCAAGCTCATCGCGGAGATGTTGGTGCAGGATGCCGCCCAGCATGCGCACGGGGTGTTTGTGGCAGTGCGCTTCGGCAACGTGCTCGGCAGCCGGGGCAGCGTCGTGCCACTCTTCAAAGAACAGATCGCGGCCGGCGGACCGATCACGATTACCGATCCGAACATGGAACGCTATTTCATGACCATCCCCGAAGCGACCAATCTGGTGC
>JBOGUH010000151.1:0-1760 GCA_050695975.1 Anaerolineae bacterium | reverse complement strand
GTCCGGGTCTCACCGCAGAGGCGCAGAGGACGCGGAGAAATAAACAAGAAAAACTCGGCGCACTCCGCGTCTCGGCGGTGAAAAATCGCCAGCCGAACAGGACAAAACTAAATGGTCAAAGCACTAGTATGAATGGGTTATGGACAGCGCAGGTGGCCCTGCCCTGGTGCGCTGTATGGCGCCCGTGTAGACACCGCATGCCCCTGTAGCTCAGCGGATAGAGCGCAGCCCTGCGGAGGCTGAGGCCCAGGTTCAATTCCTGGCAGGGGTACTTCCGCGACCGTAATGCTCCACGATGGCTGATCGTCGTGGGGCATTTTGTTTCCCCACACCGACCCCTCCCTCTCTCCCGACCACTCCGCGACTGCACGTCGGGAGAGGGGCGAGGCAAAGGAGCGACGATGACCCTCAAAGATCGTGTGGCAATCATCACCGGCGCGTCAAGCGGCATCGGGGCGGCGACGGCATTGCTATTCGGACGCGAAGGCATGCGCCTGGCATTGTTCGCCCGGCGCGCCGATCGATTGGAACAGGTAGCAGCCGATGTGCGCGCATCTGGCGGCCAGGCGATTGTCGTTCCGAGCGATATGCGCGAGCGCGCATCGGTCGCGAATCTGATCGAGCGGACGATCGCCGAGTACGGGCGGATCGACGTGCTGTTCAACAACGCCGGGCTGGGTCGATTGGGCTGGCTGGAGACGCTCGATCCGGCCGACGTGCGCTTGCAGATCGACGTGAACCTGCTCGGCGTGATCGATGCGGTGCAATTGGCGCTGCCGCACATGATCCGCCAGCGGAGTGGGCATATCATTAACATGGCTTCGCTCGCGGGGAAGATCGGCACGCCCACCTCCACTGTCTACGCCGCGACCAAGTTCGGAGTGGACGGGTTCACCCAGGCGCTGCGGCGCGAGGTTGCGCCATGGGGGATTCACGTGTCGGGGGTGTATCCGGGCGGCGTCGAGACAGAATGGGGCGCTCACGTTGGGTATCGTCGTCGCAGCCGGGTGACGACGCCCCGCCGTGTGCGCCTGTCGGCCGACGATGTGGCTCGCGCGGCAGTCAGTCTTGTGAAGCGTCCGCGCCGCGAAGTGATCTTGCCGCCATTCGCGCGCGTGCTGGTATTTTTCAATTGGATCGCGCCGTGGACGGCGGATTGGCTGACTCGACGATTTGTGGTGATGGAACGAGCGGACGAGCTGGAAATTAACTGAGACTCCGGCTGCTCCTCCAACGATGATCGGCCCACTCAAGTGCGTGATCATTTTGAATGAGATGGGAGTACAATCATCATGAATCAGGAGCAACCCGATGACCCCTTCAGCCCATCACAAAGCACGCCGTCAGTTCGACGCCGAAACCAAATTCCAAATTCTCAAGGAGGGCCGCTCGACCAATCTCAGCCTCAGCCAAGTCTGTCAGCACCATCAGAACAGTCCGACTCTGTTCTATCAGTGGGAGCAGACCGCCCAGCGCGCCGCGCTGCAAGCGTTGCGCGGTCAGCCGCGCGGGCGCAAACGAGTCAGCCCGACCGAGGAGCACCTGCTGAACGAAGTCCAGCGTCTGCGCGAAGTGATCGCCGAGCTCAGTTCCGAGAACTTGCAGTTAAAAAGGGGGCGCTGGCGATAACGCCTGGCCGTCGCTACGCGGCGGATGAGAAGCAGGTCATCCTGGACAGCCTGCGCCGCGCGCAGCAGCACTGTCCGGATCGACCGATGACCGCGATCGTGGCCGACCTGGGTTTGGATGCCGCGACCGAT
>JBOGUH010000150.1:0-6381 GCA_050695975.1 Anaerolineae bacterium | reverse complement strand
GATGTGCTCCAGGCTGAACAGCTGGGTCAGCTCGTCGAGCGTGAAGATTTCCTCCTCGACGCCTTCGCCGGGCGCCCAGCCGAGCAGCGCCAGGAAGTTGCGCAGCGCCTCAGGCAGGTAGCCCTCCTCGCGGAACTCGTGAACGAAGATCGACTCCGCCGAGGCTTTGGCCGCGCGCTTGCTCATCTTGCCCTTGCCGCTCGGGCTGAGGATGACCGGCAGGTGCAGGTAGGCAGGCGGGGTCCAGCCGAAAGCCTGGAAGATCAAGATGTGGCGCGGCAGGCTGGGCAGCCACTCCTCCCCGCGCATCACGTGGCTAATCTCCATATCGTGATCGTCGACGAGCGCAGCCAGGTGATAGGTAGGGAAGCCGTCGGACTTGAGCAGGACCAGATCGTCCTGTGTCTGGTTATCCACCACGATCTCGCCACGGATCAGATCGTGCACGACGGTCTGGCCCTCGAGCGGCACGGCAAAGCGGACGACGTGCGGCTTGCCCGGATCGACCTCGCCCGGTCGCTTGAAGCGGCACAGGCGGTCGTAACGCGGCGTCTCCTTGCGCGCCAGCTGCGCAAAGCGCAGCTGGTCGAGTCGCTCGGTCGAGCAATCGCAGCGGTATGCGCGGCCGCTGGCGATGAGGCTCTGGGCAGCCTGCTTGTAGCGATCGAGTTTGAGCGATTGGACGTAAGGGCCATACGGCCCGCCGACATCGGGCGCGCTCTCGTAGTCTTCGTTCGTCTGCATGCGGCGCAGGCTGATCCGGTCAGGGCCTTCGTCCCAGTTCAGACCCAGCCATTGCAGACCTTCCATGATCGCGCGCACGCCGCCGGGCGTGTAACGTTTCTGGTCGGTGTCTTCGAGGCGCAGGATGAAGGCTCCCTTGTGCTTGCGGGCAAACAGCCACGGAAACAACGCACTGCGCAAATTGCCGACGTGCAGGAGGCCGGTGGGCGACGGGGCGAAGCGGACGCGAACCGAGTTGGTCATAGCTGCGTAATTCGCCGGATTGCTAGCTGGACAGTTGGATGGATAGCAGCAGAACGGGGAATATCCTACGCCGACTCAGGTGATATGTCATATTTGACCGGCAGTAGCCGCTCCAAGCTCAAGTGTTGCGAAGCGTCGAGGATTTCGATGCCCACGATGCGGTCGTCGTCTCCGATGTCCAGCACAATGTCATCAGAAACTCGCCTGTTCACCGCGCCTTGCTTTCGATCATCCAGTCGGATATACAGCAAATCGGTCTTGGCGTTGTAGTGAATCTGCATTTTCCTACTCCCACTTTCCGTAAAAGACGTAGACCGTCACTGTTACAATCACGTCCTTCACAACAGTGTAAACCACTTCTACCCTTTTGTGCTCGTAATACTTGCCAAGTCGCTGTTGCCTAAACGCGTAGATCTTGGCTTTTCCTATCCGTCCTTATTCGGCTGGCATGGTCAGCCCATTCTCAATGACATCCCTGATTTCTTCCGCACGCGTTCCACGTTCTTCGGCACGTTCCAGAGTGTGTGGATCGATCTGAATGTCCATGCAGCTAAAACTCGATCTTCTTGTGCCGCATGATCACGCTCTGCGCCATCCCTAGCGCCAGCAGCGTCGTGATCAGCGAGCTGCCGCCGTAAGATACGAGTGGCAGCGGCAGGCCGGCGACTGGCCCCAAGCGCAGGTTCATGGCGACGTTGACCACCGTCTGGAAGAAGATGATCGCGAAGACGCCGACGGTCAGGTAACGCCCGTAGTCATCACGCGCGAAGTGCGCCGCGCGCAGCAGGCGCATCAGCAGCAGTGCGATCAGCGCCAGGACGATCAGCGCGCCGACGAAGCCGAGCTCCTCGCCGATCACCGAGAAGATGAAATCGGTGTGGCGAACTTTGAGGAAGCGGCCCTGGCTCTGGCTGCCCTGGGCGTAGCCCTGGCCGATCAACCCGCCGTTGCCGATGCTGATCTCGGCCTGCAGCAGGTTGTACTCGGCGTCGGGGTTGTTGCTCGGATCGAGGAACGAGGCGATGCGCGCGCGCTGATAATCGGCCATCGCCGACCAGATCAGCGGCACGGTCACCAGCGCGATCAGGATCAGCGCGATGACGTGGCGCTTCTTCAAGCCGGCGACGTAGAACATGGCCAGACCCACGACGCCGACGACGACCGCCGTGCTCAGGTTGGGCTGCAGAAAGATCAGCGCGGCCGGCGCAGCGATCAGCGCCAACGTGCCGACGAACGTGCGCAACGAACCGATGCGCTCTTTCTGCGCAGCGAGGTGGCCGGCCAGCGCCGGTATGAGCAGCACCTTGGCCAGCTCGGCGGGCTGTATGTTGAACAGCGCCAAATCCAGCCAGCGGCGCACAGCCCCGATTTCGCTGCTGCCGAGCAACAGGGCAACGGCGAGCAGCACGCCGGCGATCAGGTACAGCAGCCGGTACAGGCTGCGCCACACGCGGTAATCGATCGCCGCCGCGCCGAGGTACACGCCCAGGCCCAGCAGCGCGAACTGCGCTTGTTTGCGGGTCGCATCGGCCAGGTCGCTGCCGACCGGCGTGCCCAGCGTGGCGCTGTGGATCATGAGAATGCCGATCGCCGTCAGCAAGAAAGTGACGATCGGCATGATCCAATCGAAGTGGCGCCAGGCGACTCGCGCGTAGGACGAAGCGCCTTGCGCTTCGCGAATGACGGCCATGTTACGATTGTCCCCGCGCGCGGCGGCCGTTGGCCAGCGGAATGTCGGCCACCAACCGATTCTCCTGATCGTTCTCTGAGACGGTGACGTGAACGCCGGCCCGGTCGATCTCGACGTGCTTGGAGATCACCGCGATGATTTCGTCTTTCAGCACTTCTAGCATGCCAGGCGAGATGTGGCTGCGATCGTGAACCAGCACGAGCTGCAGGCGCTGTTTGGCGACGTCGCGACTAGACGGCGACTTGTGTCTGCGCAGGCGGTCGAGCAGGTTCATGCCGGTCTCCCATTTGCGCTGAACAGGCGGGCCAGGCGCTCCAGGAGACCGGGCGCTTCGCGGTAGGTCTCGAACGGCACGTCTTCGCCGAGCAGCCTCCGCGCGATGTTGCGAAACGACAGTCCCGCTCGCGAACGCTCCTCGAGCGCGGCGGGATGGCCGCGGTTCGTCGAGACCAGAATCGTTTCGTCTTCGGGGACGATGCCGAGGAGATCGACTGCCAGGATTTCCAGCACGTCGCCGGTGTCGAGCATGTCGCCGCGCTGCACCAGATCGGGCTTGAGCCGGTTGACTACCAGCTTGGCCGGCCCTTTCTCGGCGGCTTCGACCAGGCCGATCACGCGATCGGCGTCGCGCACCGCCGAGACTTCGGTATTGGTGACGATGATCACTTCGCTGGACGGCGCGAGCGCCGTGCGAAATCCCTCTTCGATGCCGGCCGCCGAATCGATCAAAATGAAGTCGTGATCCGCGCCGAGTTCTTCGCAGACGCGGATCAGATCCTCCGACTTGACGGCGCTCTTGTCACGCTTTTGCGAGGCGGGCATCAAATACAGATCGGGCAGGCGCTTGTCTCTGATCAGGGCCTGGCGCAGCTTGCAGCGGCCTTCGAGCACGTCGACCACGTCGTACACGATGCGGTTCTCGAGGCCGAGCACGACGTCGAGGTTGCGCAGGCCGATGTCGGCGTCCATGCACACGACGCGCTTGCCGCGCAGCGCCAGCGCGACGCCGATGTTCGCGGTCGCGGTCGTTTTGCCCACACCGCCTTTGCCTGACGTAATCGTGATGACTCGTGCTGCCATATCGTCCTCCTGCAGGTGCTGTCAACTTGTCACCCTGTCACGCTTATGCTGAACGAGTGACAAGGTGACGACTACACCCCCCAAGGTTCTGCAACGATCTGGCCGTCGCGCACGCGGGCCGCTTCCGGCCTGGCTTTGCGGCGGCGATCGTCGGGCGAGCGCGTGATGTGACTGCCAATACGCAGCTGCGTCGGGGTCAGGTCGAGCGCGCACACGATAGCCCCCTCGTTCCCCAACGCGCCGGCGTGCACCGTGCCGCGCAGCCGGCCCCACACGACGATGTCGCCGCCGGCGATGATCTCCGCGCCCGGATTCACGTCGCCGATGACGGCGATGCTGCCCGGATGCCGCAGCGATTGGCCCGATCGCAGCGTGCGCCGCACGACCAGCCCGGCGTCCGGCCACTCGTCGATCGGCATCGCGACGGGTTCCTGCTCGCGCGGCTCGCTGGATGCGGGAGAGGGCCGCGCGGACTGGGACGGTAAGGGCATATCCAGCCCCAGACCCGATGCGATTCGCCGGGTATCGGCATCCTCGCCGACGATCGCCCACAGCGTCACGTCGTGCCGCGCCAGCAAGTCGCGCGCCTGGCGCATATCCGCTTCGGCCAACTTGCGCGGGCCGACTATCAACGCGACGCGGCCGCCCTTGAAAAAGGCCGGCGTGGCGGTCAGCCGCGCTTCGAGCGCAGCCAGCGCCTCGGCCCACGCGTCGTCGCCAGCCAGCGTCACCGACAGGCCCTCGCGAATGCCTTTGATAATGATGCTCTTTGGATCGACGTTCAGCATTTGCTTCCGCGTCAGATTGGTACGCGGTTTGAGCGGCATTATAGCACAAGATGCGAGAAGCCCATCTTCTGCGAGAAAATGAGTTCGCCGAAATGTAGTGACCCTTGCCCGGTGCTGTTGACTCTCCCCGGCTCCGTGCTAAAGTGATGGCTGTTCAAAACCCAATACTCCATCAACGCACACATCGAACGTGGAAAGCCCGCATCCGGATTCAATTCGACGTTTTTGTTTTCCAGGTCAGTGAAGCAAATTCGAGATGATTCCAGGATGGACACGGTCAATGTCCTGATCCTCGAGCCGGATCCAGGGCAGCGAGAAAAGCTTGCAGCCTGTCTGTCCCGTGAGGTGGGCTTCAGGATCGTCGGCGCAGGGGACAACTTCCTAGGGATCATCCAGCTACCAATACTCCAGCGGTCTCCCGTTGACGTTCTCCTTGTAAACATCGATCAGCCCAAGATGGCCGAAACGAAGATCTGGGCGGCGATACGTCTTCTATTGCCGGGCACGCGGATCGTCGCTCTGGCGACGGGGAACGACGTCCGCGTTCTGGAGTTTGCTCTTAGCGCAGACGTGACTGCCCTTCATCGTCCTGATGTTGAGCCGGATATTCTCCGCCGGGCAGTGCGAAATGCTGCTCAAGGCGTGAGGGACTACGACCCGTGGCTGATTGAGCGGGTCAAGCCGGTGCTGATGCGGCCTTCAGAAGAAACGCAGATCCGTGTTGGAGAACTGACCATTGACTTGCAGGCGCAAGAAGTGACGCTAGGGGCAAGCCCATCCTTCTGACGCCACTGGAGTTCGAGGTGCTGGCGTATCTCGCCCGCAATCGAGACAGGCCGGTCAGTTCCGCAGAGCTTCTAGAGGTCGTGTGGCATATTTCAATCGGCAAGGGCGGGACGATTGCCCAGGTCAAGAATTGTATCAAGCGCCTCCGGCAGAAAATTGAGCCAGACGTGAAACATCCTCGGTATGTGCAATCCCGTCGCGGGTGGGGATACATCTGATCCTGCCGATATAATGGAGGTTGAACGGAAGACAATATCTTTGCCAAATCGGCAAGGCCTGTTAAGGAGAGGTATCTCTCCCCTTGGAGATTTCCAAGTCACGAATGTTCAAGACGACAGGGTTGTGTGGTTTGTATGGAGCGATGCAGACGCAAAGACGCTGGGCATCTACAACCATATGGTCTCGTCATTTGCCCTGGGTCGCACATCACCACAGTCTTTACAGGAAATATATGGGCCGAACTTCCACCCGATGAAGTTAGACTCAAGTGCGCCCTCATCCTCAAGCAACGATCCAAGAGAGGTCACACTGGCTAACACGGGTGCATCTAAGTCTCTGCACGCTTTGCGGCTGGAGCAAGACCCTGGCGGATGGCGGCTTCCCTTTAGCGGTCAACGGACTATCACTGCCGGGCCAAGGTGTAGCAATGCACACCAGGGCGCATCCGCCGAAGCTATAGATTACAGCATGCCTGCCGGTACAGCGGTCAAATCCACCTATAGCGGTGTTGTATCCTGGTTTGGATGGAATAATCAGGGTTACGGAAATCTGCTCAACATTGACTATGGCCCCAGTCCGGTAAAGCGTGCCTATTACGCGCATCTTCAGAGTTTTGGCGTCTCCTACGTGGGACAATCGGTAAGCATAGGCGCCACCGTGGCTTATGCTGACGACACTGGAAATTCGAATGGCACACCTTCACTTTGAGGCGCGCAGAAAAAACACTACTACATTTAAGTGGGACATACCTGTCTGGGTCAGGACATTGCCAACCACTACCTGGAGATCGGGAGATCCCAACAATCCTTGCTGGGGTGCAGTGGGTGATTG
>JBOGUH010000149.1:0-3310 GCA_050695975.1 Anaerolineae bacterium | reverse complement strand
GTTTTTCCTCTGGCAGCGGGACGTTGCGCCCGCGCCACAACTTCTCGCCACCTGGCTCGTCCCGCGTGTCCCAGTATATTTCCAGACCGTTGCCGTCGGGATCGTCAAAATAGATCGCCCAACTGATCAAGTGATCGACCGGCGCGACAGGAATTCCAGCCTCGGTGAGCTTCTGGTACGCCAGCGCAAGCGAGAGCCGATCGGGCGCCTCGAACGCGACGTGATACAGCCCGGTGCCGGCCGGGTGCGGCTGCGGCGCGTTCGGCCCGACGTTTTGCAGCGGCGACACTTGCACCTGCGCTGCAAGTGCAGGTGTCTCGTGGTGAAACTCGCCGCCGGTCAGGAAGGCGTAGTGATCACCCACCCGCTCGACCAGCTTCAAGCTGAAGAAGCGCGTGTAGAACTCAATCGCGCGATCGAGGTCGCGGACTTTGAGGTGCGCGTGGCCGATTTTTGTTTGATACGTTTCCATACTTTACCTCTTGAACCACTCAGTTTAGCCACAGAGACACGGAGAACACAGAGATTTCAGATGGTTTTCTTCGTGTCTCTGTGCCTCTGTGGCGAGATGTGAATAATCACCGGTAGTATACCCTGGAGCAAGAAGACGATTGTGTTATAATACACCTCGTCCATCAGCAGGAGAGACTCCCGTGACGACGCTGACCGCCTGACCTTCACTTCCTTCAGGGAACGCGCCACCTGGCATTGCATGTTTCATGGCCGAGGGTGTTTCCCTCGGCTTTTGCTTTCCTCACGCCGGAGTCTCGACATGCTGACAGTCAATAACCTCTCTAAATCTTTCGCGGACAACATCATCCTCCGCGATGTCACATTCAACCTCAATCCCGGCGATCGCGTCGGGCTGATCGGCCCGAACGGCAGCGGCAAGACCACGCTGCTGCGTCTCATCATGCGGCTGGAAACGCCCGACAAGGGTAGTGTCTTTCTCGATCCGACCACCCGCGCCGGGTATCTGGAGCAGGGCCTCGAATGCGCGCCCGATGCGACGCTGGCCGATGCGCTACGCGTGCGCGATCCCCGCGCGGACGCAGTTGCCGAAGTCGAGCGGCTGGCCGATGCGCTCGCCCGCGACGCCGGCCAGATGCGCGCGTATCAAGCCGCCGTCGATCGCCTCGAAGCGCTGGGCGGCTATCCCGATCCGGGCGTCCGCGCCAGCGTCTTGTCGAACCTGGGGTTGGCTCACGTGCCACCCGATGCGCGCGTGGCATCCTTGAGCGGCGGCCAGAAGACTCGACTCGGCCTGGCTCGTGTGCTGCTCACTGAGCCCAACTTGCTGCTGCTCGACGAGCCGACCAACCACCTCGACCTGCCGATGCTGACCTGGCTGGAAGACTGGCTGCGGGAATTCCCTGGCGCGGCGTTGATCGTCTCGCACGACCGCGTGTTCCTCGATCGCAGCGTCAACCGCATCCACTATCTCGATCTGCATTCGCACACACTGCGCGAATACGCCGGCAACTACACCACTTACCTGGAGCAAAGCCTGGCCGAGCGCGATCGACGGTGGGCCGAGTATCGCTTGCAGGAAGCCGAGATCCGGCGCATGAAGCAAGACATCGCTCGCACTTTCGAGCAGGCGCGTTCGGTCGAACGCAGCACCACCTCCGGGCAGCCCGGTCCACGGCGCTACGCCAAGAAGGTGGCGAATAAAGCGAAGTCGCGCGCGAAGAAACTGGAGCGTTACCTGGAGTCCGGCGAGCGCGTCGAGAAGCCGAAGCTGTCCTGGCAGATGAAAGTGGACTTCAGCCAGGCGCCGGTCAGCGGACAGGATGTGCTGCGGCTGGAGAACTTGAGCGTGGGCTACAGGGATCGCGCGTTACTGCGCGGCGTGTCGCTCAATATTCGCCAGGGTGACAGGCTGGCGCTCGTCGGCGAGAACGGCAGTGGCAAGTCGACGCTGCTCAAGACCATCGTCGGTCAGATACCTGCCCTGCGCGGCGAAGTGCGGCTGGGCGCGAGCGTGCGCGTCGGCTACTTCGCTCAAGAGCAGGACGTCCTCGACCCACTCTCCACACCGTTCGACAGCCTGCGCGCCGTCGCGCCGATGAACGAGACCGATGCGCGCAGTTTCCTGCACTACTTCCTGTTCACCGGCGAGCAATCTCTCATTTCCAATCACTTGCTGTCTTATGGTGAGCGCGCTCGCTTGATGCTGGCGTTACTCGTCGCGCAGGGATGCAACTTCCTGCTGCTCGACGAACCGATCAATCACCTCGACATCCCGGCTCGGACGCAGTTTGAGAAAGCGTTGACGAACTTCGAGGGAACTGCGCTGGCGGTGGTGCACGACCGCTACTTCATTCAAGGTTTCGCCACGCGTATCTTGGCGATTGCCGATTTCGGATTGAGGATATTGGACACGGATAAAGACATCTGATCAGCGTTCGTCCGCGTTCATCAGTGTCCTATTTACCTCGACAATGCCACATTTTGGCTCAAGCCGCCGTCCCCGGCGGCATTGGCCGCGCCGAGGACAGCGCGGCGAGCCGAATCTTACTTCGACGTCGGAGAGATGGGGAACTCGTGATCAAGAATCAAAGACTCGCATAATGAGCAAGGTCATGTCATCCATCTGCGGCGCAGTCGACTGGAACTCGGCCACCTCGTCAAACAACGCGACGCACAACTGATCGGGCGGCAACCCGGCATTCTCCCGCGCGCGCTTGACCCAATGCGTCACGCCGAATTCGGCCCCATACGGATCGAGCGCGTCGGTCATGCCGTCGGTGTACAGCAGCAGCGTATCGCCGGGCGACAAGAAGATCTCGCCCTCGCCCAGGTCGAGTTCCTCGGGATCGAGCATGCCGATCAACGTGCCCGGCGCGCCGAGCAGCACGGCGTGACCATCGGCGCGCAGCCACAGCGGTCGATCGTGCCCGGCGCGGCAATACACCAGCCGGCGCGTTTTCACGTCCAGGATGCCGTAGAACGCGGTCAGAAACATCTCGGCGCGGCTGGCTTCACGCAGCATGCGGTTGACGTTGGCCAGCACCTGGCGCGGCGAATCGGAGCGTTTGGCTTCGGGCAGGATCAGCGATCGGGCAACACCCATATAGAACGCCGCCGGCAGCCCCTTGTCAGACACGTCGGCGATGAGCAGACCCAGCCGCCCGTCGCCCAGGTCGATCACGTCGTACAGGTCGCCGCCCACCTCGCGCGCGGGCCGGTACGCCACGGCGAATTGCACGCCGTCGATCGACGGGAACCGATCGGGCAGCAGCCGCAGCTGAAGATCGCGCGCCAGTTCGAGTTCGTGTTCCAGGCGCTCTTTCTCGATCAACTCGAT
>JBOGUH010000148.1:0-7881 GCA_050695975.1 Anaerolineae bacterium | reverse complement strand
TTCCTCCTGTGCGTGGAGCGTGGTAGAATGAATACGGAAATTCACGCGAGGTTTCCAAGAGGTGCGGGATGGCTGATGACGAAGTGACCGATGAATTCTTGACTTTTTTCAAGGCATTGATCGATCCCGATCGATTGATGATCGCGGGGCGACTGGCTGAATCGGAAGAGACGATCGAGTCGCTGGCTGTCAACTCAGGTCTGTCGCGCGTCGATGTTCAGCGCCACCTCGATCGCTTGATCGAGGCCGGGCTGGTGACCGCCGCCGACAACGTGTACACGCTCGACCGCGACGCGCTGCACGCGTGGGCGCGGCGCGTGCTGTCGGCCAAGGTACCCGTCACCCCGCCGGCGGACTATCCCCAGAAAGTGCTGGCGGATTATCTGCGACCGGACGGATCGCTCAAAGAGATTCCGAGCCAGCTCAAGAAGAAGTTGATCATTTACGAACACATCACCGCGCAGTTCGAAGCGGGACGGCATTACGTGGAAAAGGAAGTCAACGAACTGCTCAAGCGCTTCCACCCCGATGTCGTGTCGCTTCGGCGCGATTTGTTCGACCTGGGCTTTCTCAACCGCCGCGAAGACGGCAGCGCATACTGGCGATCCGAATCAACCACATTCTAACACAGCATCGCAACGGATGCTTCGCACAACGGATAAACGGATGAGGCGATCCTCATCCGTTTATCCGTTGTTCATCCACTGCCTTACTTGCCCCAGCGCAGCATGTGGCCGTTTCCGGCCAGTGTCAGCTGCGGGCTGCCGTCGGACTTGAGGAACAGCAGCGGGCCGGTCAGCGGGAACACGTTCGCCTGCGCCGATTCCTCCGCGTCGACGATCACCGCGCCGCTGCCGTCGGACGCCCACAGCGCCTCGCCGAGGATGTGCGCGTCGTCGCGCAGTTGCGTCTGCCCGGTCACGCCGTCCGCGTCGGCGCGATACATCGACAGCGGCCAGTAGCCGCTCTCCGGAAAACCCTGCGGCGCCTGGGCGAAGAAGTAGTACAGCTTGCCGTCGTTCAACTGCCGAGCGAAGCCGACCAGGTTGAACGTCTCACCATCGATGCCCCGAATCAGCGTCGGATCGGCGTCTGTGCCGAGGCTGGCGCGCCATAGGCCGGGCGCGATCAGGCCCGGAGACGGATTGGCGAAGTAGACCGCCGAGCCGTCGGTTGCCCACGACGCATTGCAGCACACGATGCCCTCGGGACTGGACAGGTCGAACAGGCTGCCGTCCGACAGGTTCAGCACACTCAACCCGCCCCCTTCGGGGAAGTAGGCGAACTCGATCAGCAGGCGCGAGCCGTCCGGCGACCAGACGTTCGGCCAGTAGAACTTGACCGGCCCCTCCGATTGAAAGTCGGGCGGCAGCGGCACCGGATCGCTCTGCTGCAGGACGACCGGCTCGCCGCCGGCCGCGTCGATCAGGTTGACGCCGTTCAGGCCGTAGGCGATGCGCGCATCGTCGAGCGACCAGCGCAACTGCTTCATCTCGGTGTTGATCCGATCCGGCGCGTCTATTGTAGGCTGAGGCGGGCCGTCGACCAACAGCGCGCGATCCGATCCATCGGCGTTAGCGACGATCAAGTCGTTATCGCTGACGTAGGCCAATCGACCATCGACGGGCGATGCATCGAAGTCGGTCACCGGCGCGGCTTCGTTCGTCAACTGCATCAGCGTCACGCCGTCGACGTCCAACCGCCAGATTTGATCGCTGCCGCTGCGATTCGACAAAAAGAGCAGCGGCGCAGGCAGCACTGCCGGCGCGACAGACGTGGGGGTTGCCGCCGGCGTTTCCGTCGGCGGAACCGATGTGCCGGTTGGGGCCGTTGTCGGCGCGGGCGGCTCGGTTGCAGGGGCTGTTGCTCCACCCGGCGAACACGCCGCTATTGAGATAAACAGACATAACGATAAAATTCGCAGCTTCATGGTGAATTTTCTCCTTTCCGGGACAGTCCGAGAATAGACGTGAGAACGCCGCGCAGGGTTCCCACCTGCGCGACGCGATGTCCTCACCTCACCACCTGATCCTTCACTCTCTCCTATCGAGCAGTTCCGACGGGAGAGGGCGAAGAGGTGAAGTAAAGTCTAAGTGACGATCTGAATGCCCAGCATATCGAGCACGAACTGGATCGGGTTGAGGATCGTGGTGACGGGCGATCCGGCGAACAGCAGCCCGACCACCCGCTTGTCCATATCCAGCACGGCCGATCCCGAATCGCCGCCCTGGCTCATGGCGCCGGCCATGAGTTGACCGGTGAAGGTGGCAATCGGCCCCCCATAATTCACCGAGACAGTTACGTCGATCTGTTGAATCGTGCTCGTCGTGTGGCCGGTGGTGCGGCCCGACTTCTGCACCTGTGTGCCGAGCGTCACCGTTCCCACGCCGATGGGCACGCCGATGTTCAGGATGTCGGGTGTCACCAGGTCGGGCGTCGTCGGCCGGGCCAGCGCACAATCGACTTTGTTGTTGCCCGGCTCGTTTTGCATGGCCTTCGGCTTAATGCCGAAGAGCGACAACAGCTGCGCCAGACACCCGATCGGCGGCGGCGGTGCGCCGTCGAACGCGATCGGGACGAACTCGGTCAGCGTCCCGATTTGATCGGCCGCCGTGCCGCCATCGGCTCTGCCGGGCTGCCAGATCGCATCGCCTACCTGCGCGTCGTTGCTGTTGGCCAGGACGTGATTGTTGCTGAGGATAAGCGTCTCGCCGTTCTTGCGCGCCAGGCAGCCCAGCGTGCCGGCAGTGATCTGAAAGTGGCCGATGCTCACGCCGGGCCGCGCCGGGCGCATCTTCTGCCGGGGATCTTGAAACGCGACGATCTCGCCCGTCTCGATCACGTCCGTCTTCACGCCGCCGACTGTCTTGGGTACGAGGTCTTCCGGGGAGAGTTGTGCCGCGGGCAATTTTTCGATAACCGACACGACCACGGCGGGTTCGGTGGTCAGCGTGCTTCCGGCTACCTTGAACCCGACGCCGATCGCGACGACGTTAGCTTTGGGCAGCAAACTCGCTTCGTGCTGGCGTTTCATTTCCCGTGCAGCTGCAATCGCACCGCGCAGTGATTCCATGTGAGTTCCTCCAAAGTGGTTGGGACTGCTGGCTACTGGGCCCGGATTTCGCCGGTCTCGACCACATCGACCGGCACGCCTTCGATCGACGATGGGATCGCGTCGCCGCTCTTCAATTGTGACAAGGGCACTTTCCTCCTCACCGATACGATGATGCCGGCCTCGTCCGTCCGAACTCCGCCGCGCGTCCTGAACCCGATCCCGACGGCGACGACGTTCGGCTTGCGCATCAGTTCTTTCTCGTGGCGACGTTTAACCTCCATCGCGCGTTGAACAGCGTCTTGGGCCATAGATCGCTCCTATTCCTCTACGACACAGAAAAGCGATCCACGAATTAACACGAAGGGTCGCAGAGATAAAAGATTCGTGTTGCTTCGTGGATGTTCACTTCGCCGGGACGACGAGTTCCGGCGAATCGTTCTCCGGCTTGTTCACCCGCTTTGAGACCGCATAGGCCGTCATGTGCGAGGCCGGATACGGCTTCAGCAACCCGCTCAATTTGCCCGGTTCCTGATCCGCCGGGTCGAGCCACCGCTCGTACGCATCGGGCTTCAGGATCACCGGCATCCGATCGTGGATCTTCTCCATCAGCGAATTGGGCGTGGTCGTGATGATCGTACACGTCAAAAGCGTTTCATCCTTTGGCGAATGCCACGCTTCCCACAAGCCGGCAAAGGCGAACGGGTCGCCCGACTTCAGGCGGATGTACATCGGCGTCTTGCCGCCCGGATCTTTTCGCCATTCGTAGAAACCATCCGCTGGGATCAGGCAGCGGCGGCGCTTAAAGGCCGTTCGGAACGATGGCTTGTCGGCCAGCGTCTCGGCGCGCGCGTTGATCAGCCGGTTGCCGATCGCCGGATCCTTCGCCCAGGACGGGATCAATCCCCAGCGGAAGAATTCGAGCGTGTTCTTTCCGGTGTTCGCGATGACGGCGATGGGCTGAGAGGGCGCGATGTTGTAGCGCGGCGTCGGCGGATGATCGGCCGGCAGCGTAAGACCAGGAAAGGCGTCTTGCAGCTCAGCTGGATCGACGGTGAGAGTAAATCGTCCGCACATAATGAAGATCCTCCTGTTCGTTGACTCGCGGTTTTGAGAGCGCCGGTTAACTCACTCTGGTGATTATTCACATCGTTTGGGCGACAGTTGCACTGTCGCCCGGCGTCCGCAGCTGCACTGCGGACAAACACAGAAAGGGCCGGTCAATTGACTATCTTGACCGATCCCCTAAGCCCGGTTACAATTCTCACGAGCCTGGCCAAGATTCAATGAAATAGCCCACACCGGGCCGTCCTTTTGAAAGGGGAATGCTGCAATGGACTTATTTCAGAAAGTCCGCGAATCTGACCGCGCGCGTGAGGTGCAGGAGGCAATGGCCGCTGGCATTTATCCCTACTTCCTGCCGCTGCAAGATACCGAAGGCACGGAAGTCATCATGGACGGCCGCCGTATCCTGATGATAGGCTCGAATAATTACCTGGGCCTGACCACCCATCCGAAAGTCCGCGAGGCAGCCATCGAAGCCATCAAACGCTATGGCACCTCGTGCACCGGATCGCGTTTCCTTAACGGCACGCTGGCGCTGCATCTTGAGCTCGAGCAGCGCTTGGCGCAGTTTGTCGGCAAGGAAGCCGCGTTGGTTTTCTCCACCGGCATGCAGGTCAACCTGGGCACGATCTCGGCGCTGGTCCAGCGCGGCGACGTGGCGATCATCGACAAGGACGATCATGCCAGCATCGTCGACGGCTGCCGGCTGGCGTACGGCCAAATGAAGCGTTTCCCGCACAACGACATCGAGGCGCTCGACAGCGTGCTGGAATCGATTCCGGATGACAAAGGCAAACTCGTCGTCGTGGACGGCGTGTACAGTATGGGTGGCGACATCGCGCCGCTGCCGCAGCTGGTCGAAATCTGCAAGACGCACGGCGCCCGCTTAATGGTGGACGATGCGCACTCTTTCGGCGTGCTCGGCGAGTGCGGACGCGGCACGGCCAACCATTTCGGGCTGACCGCCCAGGTCGATCTGCTGATGGGCACCTTCAGCAAGTCGTTCGCCTCATTGGGCGGATTCATCGCCGGCGACACGGATGTGGTGAACTACATCCAGTATCACGCGCGCAGTTTGATCTTCTCCGCGTCGATGCCGGCGGCGAACGTTGCCGCCGTGCTGGCCGCGGTGGACATCATGGAGCAGGAACCGGAGCGCGTGGCGCGCGTGAATGCCATCGGCGCGCGCATGCGCAAGGAGCTTACGGCGATGGGCTTCAACGTCGGCCCCAGCCAGACGCCGATTGTGCCCATCATCATCGGCGACCGCTATCGGACGGCGATCGCCTGGAAAGCACTGTACGAAGCCGGCGTCTACGTGAATTGCGTGGTCGAACCGGCCGTGCCGCCGGGCTGGGACTTGCTGCGCACCTCGTACATGGCCACCCACACCGACGAGCAGATCGATCGCGCACTGGAGATTTTCCACACGGTTGGTAAGAATCTGGACTTGATCTAAAGGATGTATTGAGTATAGTCGTTTTAGCGCGACGCGCAACACGAGGAGGATGCCATGCCGGTCTACGAATACTTCTGCAGCGACTGCCGAACCAAGTTCGACGCGCTGCGGCCGATGGCCGAGGCCGACCAGACCATCACCTGTGAGGAGTGCGGTGGCACGCACACCACGCGAGTGCTGTCGGTGTTCGCCGTGATGGGCAGCGATGGGGCATCGCTGATGGCATCGGCTGGTGGTGGCTGTGGCTGCGGCGGCGCGTGCGCATGCAGCGGACATTAGTTCGTTTACCCAATCGTCGTCAACTCTCGCGGGAACGTCGTCAAACTCTCTGCTCTGTGGGCGGTGATGACCACGTCATCTTCGATACGGACGCCGCCCTTGCCCGGCAGGTAAATACCCGGCTCGATGGTGACGACGCTGCCGATCTCGAACGGGACGGTGTTGCCCTCGACGACATAGGGCGGCTCGTGACCGTCCATCCCCAGGCCGTGGCCGGTGCGATGCGTGAACCACTCGCCGTACCCGCCGTCGACGATCACCTTGCGCGCGGCCCGATCGATCGCCTGGCCCGACACACCCGGCCCGGCCGTCTGCCGGCCCACGGTGTTGGCCTTCAGAACCAGATCGTAGACCTGCTTGAGCTCGGCGTCGATGTCGCCCACGGCGAAGGTGCGCGTGATGTCACTGGCGTAACCGTCGACCGTAACGCCGAAATCGAACAGCAGCAGGTCGCCGTGCTGCACCGGTCGATCGCCGGGCGTGGCGTGCGGCAGCGCCGAGTTCGGTCCGGCGACGACGATCGGCTCGAACGGCAGCTGCTCGGCCCCGCCCTTGAGCAGGTTGATCAGCAGCTCGGCCGCGATGTCTTTCTCTCTCATTCCCACTTTGAACTCATCCAGCACACGGTGCAGCGCGTCTTCGGTGATCTGCACCGCGCGGCGCATGGCGGCGATCTCGGCCTCGTCTTTGACCATGCGCAGCCGGCTGAAGATGTGATCGGCGCCTTCGATGCGTGCGCCTGGCGCGGCGGCTTCGAGCAGGCGCAGCTCTTTCACGCGCATGGTCAGCGCCTCGACGCCGATGCGCTTGCCGGCCAGGTTCAGCGCCTGCGCGGCGGCATCGTAGGCGAGAGCGGGATCGGCGCCATCCGCGAAGGTGAATAGCTGCCAGTCGATGGGCAGCGGCCCGGCGGCGGGCTTGGTCGCTTCGAGCGCGCCGAGGACGAGCGCCGGCCGGCCACCTTCGGCCGGGATCAGCGCGAGCGTGGGCCGCTCCATCAAGTGAAAGTGCAGCCCGGTCAGGTAAACCATATTCGCGCCCGGCATCACCGCAATGCAGTCGAAACCTTCGGCGTGGGCGGCGGCTGTGAGCTTCTCAATGCGTCGTAGAGACATATGACCCCTCCAACGTTCGAGCGCACAAACGATTATCGATAGATCACGAAAGCATCCTGAGCGGAGCGCCGCGCGTTCTCACCGTCACGAAACAAAGAAGCGCGGTCGCGCGGTGCGCAGTCGAAGGATGCGGTTCACCCAGGCACCCTCGCTTCGCGTTTCTTTGCTTCTCGCTCTCTACGTTCGGCCTTCACGATGGCGTGTATCTTATCAAAGTCGCCGCGAATAAGCGCCTGTTTCTTGGCCTGCGACCAGCCTTTGATCTGTCGTTCTATGAGAAACGCATCATGTTCAGTTGGAAACTCGGATGACCACACCAACTCGACTGGCAGGCGCGATGAAGTGTAGCCTTTGAAGAAACCAGTTTGATGCTCGACAAAGCGCCGTTCAAGATCTGGGGTTGAGCCGGTATAGTATGAGCCGTCGGCGCATTTCAAGATGTAAACGAAGTGCATAGCAGGCTCTTCACACTTACCCGCATCCTTCGACTGCGGCTCGGCGCATGCGCATCGATTTTAAAAGGACGCTCGAATCATGCGCCGAGCCTCCGCTCAGGATGCTTACGCCTTGTTGTGAAGTACTGATTATAGCACGCGTCGGAGGTGGTGTATAATGTGGCCACGACATTCACCGGAGGTGCGACATGCGAAACATCTTAGCCTTCATGGCCGGCGCCATGAGCGGCGCGATCGTCGGCGCGGTGGCCGCGCTGTTCCTGGCGCCGATGTCCGGCGGAGAGATACGCGAACAGGCGCGCAAACGCTTCGACGAGATCGTCGAGGAAGGCAAGAAAGCGGCGGATGAACGCCGCGCCGAGCTGGAGAAGCAGCTGCACTCCATGCAGCGCAGGGACGAGCAAGCTGCGTGATCGCCGAAGGTCTCTGACCAAAACGTGCGACGCACTTGGGAAG
>JBOGUH010000147.1:0-2454 GCA_050695975.1 Anaerolineae bacterium | reverse complement strand
GACATAGACACTCCTATCCAACATCCTCTATCGTTAAACCCGCGCGTCATTTGGAGTTGCCGTGAAGGACTACAGCGAATTTAGGAACCAACGAATTCACCGCGGCCCAATTCGCTGATTCCCTGATTCGCTGTTGTGTTTCTTGGCCAGCATCACGGAAATTCCTAAAGAGCCGATAATGCAACGAGGCAATTGAGCGCAGCGCAGGATGCACCGACCCCAATTGCCTCGTCACTCAGTCGAGACGGAAGGCCACTTCCGCGGCCCATTGTCGACTACATATCCTTCGCCGCGTAGCCCGGCCCTTCCTTGAAGAAGTCGTAGTTGGGCGGGATGTCGTCTTTCAGGTTGAGCACTTCGCCGCCCGCCAGCTGCTTCGCGTTCATCACGTTGACAGCGTGGCCCGACACGCTGCCTTCAAACGGCTGGCCGTCCGGCAGTATTTCTTTCGTGTTCGTGATCCACGTTCCGGGTTTGGCCGTGTACGCTTCAGGGACTTCATCCTCAGGGAAGATGGCTTCGTAGGGGCACTCGGGAATGCACGCGCCGCAGTCGATGCAGGTGTCGGGATCGATCAAGTACCACGGCCACGTCTCTTCCGGCTTGCCGGCGATAATGCATTCGACCGGGCAGACCTCCACGCAAGCGCCGTCGCGAAGACACAGGCTGGTAATGATGTGGGTCATAGATCATCCCCCCTTGGCTCTCTTGTAACGCGCCGCGACCTCGTTCCAGTTGACCACGTTCCACCACGCAGCCAGATACTCGGCGCGGCGGTTCTGGTATTTGAGGTAATACGCATGCTCCCACACATCCACACCCAGGATCGGCTGCTGGCCGGCTGAAATCGGGCAGTCCTGGTTCGGCGTGCTCGTGATAGCCAGCTGACCGTCCTTATCCAAGACCAGCCAGGCCCAGCCGCTGCCAAAGCGGGTCATACCGGCGTTGGCCAGCTTCTCCTTGAACGTAGCAAAATCGCCGAAGGCCGACTGGATCGCATCGGCCAGCTCACCACTCGGCTCGCCGCCGCCCTCGGCTGACATGATCGACCAAAACATGGTATGGTTGTAATGGCCGCCGCCGTTGTTGTTCACCGCGCCGCGGATGTTTTCCGGCACGCCGTTGAGGTTCATCAGGAGATCGGCGATGCTCTTGCCTTGCAGGTCGGGCGCGCTTTCCAGCGCCTTGTTCAGGTTAGTGACGTAAGCGGCATGATGCTTATCGTGGTGAATCCGCATCGTCTGCTCGTCGATGTGGGGTTCTAGCGCATCGTAATCGTACGGAAGCGGAGGAAGTTCGTGTGCCATAGGTCATCTCCTTAATGTGGTTGTTCATCTCGAGCCAAGAGGGGGAAGTCACGTGCGGCGCCACGCTAAAACGCTGCGGCAACCACCTCGCTGATTGTAGCCAGATTCACAGGGCTTGTCAAGCCACTCACAATCAGGACGCGCCAACATTACACAGCAGACTCATGAAGACCAAGCCAGCCTTGCGCCCGACGCTCGCTCCGGCCCTCATCCTGCCGATCGGGCTGTTGGCGATGTCGGCCTCAGCGATTCTCATCCGCCTGGCCCGATCGGCGAGCGCGCCGGCGCTGGTCATCGCCGCGTACCGATTGTCGCTCGCTTCGCTGGTGTTGCTACCCTACGTGTTGCTTCGCCATCGCGCCGACCTGGTCCGGCTGGCCCGGCGTGACTGGCTGGCGGCTCTCACGTCCGGCGCGTTTCTCGGCCTGCACTTCGCCACGTGGATCTCGTCGCTGGACTACACAACGATCGCCGCTTCGGTAGTATTAGTCACCACGGCTCCGTTGTGGGTGGCGCTCGCGTCGCGGTTGTTCCTGGGCGAGCAGCTGGGCCGTCCGGTCGTCATCGGGTTGATGCTGGCGCTGACCGGCGGGGCCATCATCGCAACGGATGGATCGGGTTGCCTCGCCGGATCAGCGTGCGATCGGCCGCTGCTGGGCGACCTGCTGGCGCTGGTCGGAGCGATCGCCTACTCCGGCTACCTGCTGTTGGGCCGGCGTCTGCGCGCATCACTCTCACTAGCGCCTTACGTATTCGTCGTTTATTCCACTGGCGCTGTAGTCTTGCTGGCCATCACCGCGCTGTCCGGTGTGTCGCTAACCGGCCAGCCAGCACCCTACCCGGTCGAGGCCCTGGCATGGATCGCGCTGCTGGCGATCGGGCCGCAGTTGATCGGCCACTCCTCGATCAACTACGCGCTGAGATACCTGCCGCCGACCTTCATCGCCATCGTCACACTGGGCGAACCGATCGGCGCGTCTGTTCTGGCCTTCCTCCTGCTGCGCGAGTCGCCCGCCGCGGCGACGTGGTTCGGCGGGGCCTTGATTTTGATCGGGATCGTGATCGCCGGGCGGCGATCGAACGCGCCTTGACTACTGTTCGGGCGACAGTTGAACACATGCGGTGCAGTGCTCCTGCTGCAGGCGAA
>JBOGUH010000146.1:0-2101 GCA_050695975.1 Anaerolineae bacterium | reverse complement strand
GTGTAGAAGCATCCGGCGGCATACTCGACCCGGCCGCTGGCGGTGAGATGATGGGTTACGTTGGGCAGCAGTGGAATAGTCAGCGACACGGTCGTGAGAGCCGTGAACGTGCCCGTGATCGCAGTTGTGCCTGCCTCGCTGTCGACGGTGATCGCGCGGCCCATGCCCAGGCGGACGCCCAGCGACTGGGTGAGCAGTGAAGTCGGCGACGTGACCGGATCGACGTTAAACGGCTCGGGCGTCCGCGGCGGGCTGCAGCTGGCGAGAGCGGCCAGGCGCGGCTGCGCCAGAGGGCTGCTGAGCCAGACGCTGGCCAGCAACAGTGGGATCGTGATCGTGATCCATATGCGGTGGACTTTCATCGGTCCTCCCTGTGTGACGATCTGAGGCGAGCCTGATGAATTTTGATTCTCAAGTAGCGCCGCCGATCAATTTAGTCTGAGCGCCATCGGTGATCGCAACACCGTCGTGGCCGTTGGGGATGGCGGCCGCGTTCATGGCGCCAACGGGTCGTCTACACCAGCAATTCCTTGTGCTGGGTCAGGCAGTCCATCAGTTTATCGACATCGCTGAGATTGTTGTAGATGTGCGGCGAGATGCGCAGGTTGTCGTCACGGCTGGACGTGATGATGCCATCCTCTTCGAGCCGCTTCACGAGCATATCGACCTTATGCGACCTCAGCGTGATCAGCGCGCCGTGCCGGGCCGGATCGACGGGCGTGACCAGGTTGAAGCCGCGACGCATCGCGCCCTCTTTGATCGCGCCGGTGATCTCGCGCAGGTGCGCTTCGACCCGTTCCGGCCCGATCGACTGGATCAGTTTCATCCCGGCGACGCCGGCGTAGATGCTCGGAACGGGTGGCGTGCCCGATTCGAAACGGCGTGCGCTGGGCGAGGGCGTATTGGCGTAGATGTCCATCGCGAAGATGTTGGCTTGCGAAAACCAGCCCATCGAAGTGGGGCGCAGGTCGGGCAGCAGTTCTTTGCGCACATACATGAAGGCCAGCCCGGCCGAGGCGAGCAGGTACTTCAGCACGCCGCCGGCCAGGAAATCCACCTTGAGCGCCTTCACGTCGATCGGTAACGTGCCGAGTGTTTGATAGCTATCCAGCAGCACCCACGCGCCTTTGCGATGCGCGATGTCGACGATCGCCGGCACATCCAGCCGCGAACCGTTGCGGAAGCACACGTGCGTGATGGAGACGATCTTCGTCCGTTCGTCGATCGTCTCTTCGAAGCGCTCGACTGGGATGCTGTTGCCGGCGGCGGGAACGTGCACCACCTTCGCGCCACGGCGCTCCTGCGCGTGCCAGATGTGGGCGATGGTCGGGAACTCAAAGTCGCTGATCACGACCTTATTCCGCTGGTCGCCGAAATCGAGCGCGCTGGCCAGCGCGCTGACGCCGGCGGAGACCGACGTGCAGTCTGCTACCTCGTTCGGATCGGCGTTCACCAGTCCGGCGAATTGCTGGCGGGCCGTCTCACTGCGTTCGACCCACAATTCCCACGGCGAGCCTTTCTCGTCCCAATCGCGCAGATAAGTCCGGTACGATTCCATTACGTCAGTTGATAGCGCGCCCTGCGAGCAACTATTGAGGTATACCTTCTTTTGGAAAATGGGGAAGCGATCGCGAATAGACATGACTCTCCTTAAACGTTTACGCGCTCTTGCAGATCAATAAAGGGAGTAAAAGCGCTGTACTTGCCTCCCTGCGTCGAGATGTCCGTAAGGGTTTGGGTACAGAACTATGCTTGGGTGCGGATTAGTCGGGCACGCACAGCCAGCAAGGAACGCCAAGCGCCCGGTTGATCTGTTCAGGCAAGTTGATTGTCGGGCGACTTTAGCAAGCTCAAAAACGTGGAACGTCTAAACGTGTCAGCGTTCAACGGCCCAGGTATGCTTTTCTCATCAGTTCATTGTTCAGCAAGTTCTCCGCCTTGTCCGCCAACACAATTCGGCCGGTCTGCAGCACATAGCCGCGATGTGCGATCGACAGCGCCATGTTGGCGTTCTGCTCGACCATAAAAACGGTCGTGCCTTGCCGGTTGATGTGCTGGATGAGCTCGAAGTTCTGCTCGACCAGGATCGGCGCCAGGCCCA
>JBOGUH010000145.1:0-3704 GCA_050695975.1 Anaerolineae bacterium | reverse complement strand
TCGGGGACCCTTCGGCAGGGCTCAGGGCAGGCTTCGTAGGGCATGCTTCGCTGCGCTCCTCCTTCGGCTACGCTCAGGACAAGGCTCAGGGTGCCTGCTTCGCTAAACCATTTGACCCGCTTCTCGTTCGAGGAGGATCGTCACCGGGCCGTCGTTGTGAATCTCAACCAGCATCATCGCGCCGAACACGCCGGTCTGCGTCGGCACACCTTCGGCGCGCAGGAACTCGACGAACTTCGTCACCAGCGGCTCAGCCTTGTCGGGCAGCTCAGCGTCGACGAACGACGGACGGCGGCCTTTGCGCGCGTCGGCGTACAGCGTGAACTGCGAGATGACAAGCGCACTCCCGCCCACGTCAATCACCGAGCGATTCATCTTGCCCTGGTCGTCTTCGAAGATGCGCAGCCCGGCGACTTTCGCGGCGAGCCACTGCGCTTCCGATTCGGTATCGCCGACCCGCACGCCGGCCAGGATGCACAGCCCGTGGCCGCATTGGCCCACGATCTGCCCATCGACGGAGACACTGGCGCGCTTAACACGCTGGATGACAAGACGCATATTCTTTCCCCGTTACCGATAGCACGTTGAACGATTCGCCTCATCCGGGAAATATTGCCGCCATTTGGCCAGTGTCAGGCTGCGGCCGACGACGCGGCAGGCGAAGTCGAGCATCGCTTGGCCATCCACCGGCCACCAGCGGAGTGACCCATCGCCGCGCCCAATCGCCAGCCAGCGGCCGTCTTCGCTGAAAGCGAGCGCTGCGATGCGCTCGCCCGACCCGCTCGGCATAGATGAAGTCGCGCCTGGTGGCCCGGCGATCGGCCACACCAGCACCGCACCGGCCCGGCTTCCCGCGGCGATCCACTGACCATCTGCGCTGAAGGCGAGCGCGATCACTTCGCTGAGGTGCCCGCGCAGAGCAAGCATCTCGCTCGGCGAGGTGGCCGAGAGATCCCGCATCTTCACCGTTCCGTCTCGGCTGCCCACCGCCAGCCAGCGGCCTTCGGGACTGAACGCGATGACGCCGACGGCGGCTTCTTGCCGGATTCGGTGCGCCATCGGTGCTGCGCTAGGCAGCCCGCTCACGTCCCACAGCCGAACGACTCCGTCGTCGTCGACGCTGGCCAGCCAGCGGCTATCGTCGCTGAAGGCGATGCCGGCCACCCGATCGGAATGCGCCAGCGACGCGACAGGTTGAAAAGTTCTTGCATCCCGACCGGTATCCCACACATTCAGGACGCCGTCGAAGGCGGCGCTGACCAGCCAGCGATGGTCTCGACTGAATGCCAGGTGCACCACCCAGCTCGAGTGGCCGCGCAGCGCTATCGACTCGCGGGCCGGCGCGCCCGGCGAAATATCCCACACGCGCACGACGCCGTCGCGGCTCCCGGCCGCCAGTCGCTCGCCGTCGGGGCTGAGGGCGAGTGACTCGACGCCCGACAGGTGTCCCCGCAAAAGCGTTGGCGGATTGACCGGCAGGCCGGAAGTCACCTCCCACACGCGGACCCTGTTATCCAACCCGCCCGTCGCCAGATGCCGACCGTCCTCGCTGAACGCAATCGCCCGAACCGGAAACTTGTGCGCACGGTCTGGGAACGTGGCGGGCGCTTGGTCGATCGTGTCCCACAGCACCCGCGCGACTCTATTCGGATCGACCAGAGTGAGCCAACGGCCGTCCCGGCTCAGGCCTGGCGCGTTCAACGGGCGCATTTGCCAGGCCAGCGCGGCGTCATCCAGCAAACCAAGCGCTTGGCGGAGCGCGTCCCACGCCTCCGACTGCGCCCGGCTGCCCAGGCCCTGCGCCAGTCTCGCCGCCTCGATTGCTAGCAGCGCGCCCCGTTCCGGATCGGCCGCCAGCGTGGCGCGCGCCTCTGCCGCCAACTGGCCCGAGCGGGCAAGGCGTGCCCGGGCCAGCGCCGCATCCCGTTGTGCCGTGATCGCGTGCACCGTAGCTTGAGCGCTCAGCCGGGCGTCTAACTCGGCGCGGAACACGGTGGCCGTTGCACTGGACTGGGCTTCGCTTCGGGTTGGCCCCATTGAGAAACTGGCGGTGAGGATAGCGAGCACGGCGATAGCCGACAAGGCAACTGCGGCCGGCCTCCAATCGCGATGGGATTCGGCGCGTGGAACGAGCGGGGGCACGTCGGGCGTGTCTGCTGATTGAGCGACCACATCATCAGGCTCGACGCCATCGACGCCGAACGTCCACTCGAAATCCACGCCGCCGGAGTGAGCCGAGAGGGATTCCGCATCTGCAATACGCTCAAGGCTTAGCATTATACTCGTGAGGGGAAACGACTTCGGCTTCGGTGTGGCCGACCCGCACGCCGGCGAGAATGCGCAGCCCGTGGTCGCACTGGCCGACGATTTGGTCGTTGACGGAGACAGCAGAGCGTTTTACACGTTGGGTGGCGAGTCGCATGGGGTGTCCTTAACAACGGATTAGGTGAATTGGGCGGATCGGAAAGCCGGGTCTTATTTGCGTTATGGTTTCAGGAAAATGGGCTTGAGTTCGGTGTCCCAGAAGTTGGCGAGGATACCCAGGGCGACTTGCTCAACACGCAGCCACTCGCGGAAGTTCTCAAGGTGGAGATCGGCAACATTCTGGATGGCAGCGGGAAAGACCATGACTGTGTCGCCGACGCGCAGATGGCCGAACTTGAGTTCGCCGAGGGGAGCGCCTCGATAGAAAATCTGGATAGCCTTTTGCGGCTTGACCGGCATCCCTCGCAGCTTGAGTTCGTAGTGGCAGGCGTTGGCGTAAATGCGATGGATGAAGCCTGGCCCCAGCGTGGCATGAACTTCAAACAGCCCGCCGACGATTTCGTAGACCATCTCCGGCGCGATGAGATCCGATCGATCGTGGCTGTTGATCGCGCGCTCGATGTGTGCCTTGACGACTTTAGGCTCACGCGGCGTGAGGTACAGCCGCTGAAACTCCGGTTTCGATCCGCCGAAGTTGAGCAGCAGCCCGACTTGTTTGCCGGTCACTTTGAGATAGGATAGCAGTTGGGCCTTGTGCAGTCGAGTCAGGCACGGCGCCACCTTGTCTTCGACGACGACTTCTTTGGCGATCAGAATGTCCAGAATTTGCTTCCCGACAATTTTTTCCTTGTAGACGATTTGGTATTCGGGCTGCTGAACGCAACGGATATTTAACGCGCGCAGGTCGCGCACCATTGCACGGTCGTAGAAATACTCAGGGTAAATCCGCGCGGTGCCGTTGTACACGTCGTAGTAGACGCCGATGATGGATTGGGTGAGGGCTTTGTGGAGAAGCTCGGTCATGTCATGCGCATGGGCAGCAGATGGGGGGATTATAACAGCGGATAACATGAATTGGGCGGATTGTACCCGACCAATCCGCCCTATTCCCCTAATCCGTTGTTATCACTCCCCCTCCAGCCACTGCTCGCATGTCTTGCGGTACTCCTCCCCTGGAAAATACTGGCGCCACTCCGCGCGGGTCAGATTGCGACCGGCCAGGTTGCAGGCCAACTCCATCAATTCATCCAGCCGCATGTTCCACAGCCGCGCCGTGTTGTCCTCACTCCCCGTCGCCAGCCAGCGCCCGTCAGGACTGAACGCCACCGCGCCGACAGAGAACTCATGCCCGCGCAGGACGACCGGCTCGGCGGCTGGATTATCGACCGACCACAGCCGCGCCGTGTTGTCCCTACTCCCCGTCGCCAGCCAGCGCCCGT
>JBOGUH010000144.1:0-2556 GCA_050695975.1 Anaerolineae bacterium | reverse complement strand
GTGAAAGACCTGCAGGCGATACTTGTCGTATAACGCGCCAAGCGCCGATAGATCGCCTTCGCGGATTCGGGCTATCAGTCGCCCGTCTTCGTGAATCGCAGGCATTGTCTCACTCGAAGTCGAAAATACCCCGCGTCCTAAAATACGCAGTCGCGGGCCAAAAGGTTCAAAAAGATGAAGCTCGGAGAGGAACTTAAAGCCATTATACAAATAAGTGAATCCAAATGCAAGATGCTACCTCTGGTGATTTACACACAAGTGCTCAAGCCGCCGTCCCCGGCGGCGTACCCGCGCCGAGGACGGCGCGTGGAGCAAGAGTGAATAATCACCAGGCTACCTGGTGATTGCACACAATCGGGCATATGTTCTACTCCGGTCACCCTTTCACGGTTATGTGTCAGGCGGTAACGCCCGGTCACGGCCCCGCTTCGACGCACAGATCGACGACGATCGGTCGGTGGCCGCGGAAGCGGCACGCGATCGATCGGCCGCTGTCGAATGCCGCGCGCTGGTACAGCCAGCCGCCCTGGTGCTGAAGGAAGGTCACCTCGCGCAGCCTGCCCATTGCCGGCAGCGCGGCCGTCAGCCAGCGGCGCACGTCGCGATCGACTCGCACCGGGCAGCCGGCGCAGGTGAGATGCCCCCTCGTCGCCAGCTGCTCCATCCAATCGTGAAGGTCCTGGCTGATTCTGGAGCAGATGGACACCTGACTGTGGGCGTGCTGGCAGCGCACGATCAGGCCCGTGTCAAACAACGCATCCATCGTCGTGGTTTCCAAATCGTCAGAACTCTGCACCCAGCGCAGCGTGTAGTCCGGCGTGAGTTGGCCGCGAGTGGATTCGAGGAAAGGCAGCCGGGCAGCTCGTAGATCTTCGGCTGGATCGAGCGCCGTCTCGATCCCGTGCGCCACGTCGACGAATGCGCTGCGAACCGGCGAATTGATTTGGAAATCGGCGAACAGGCCGAACAGGATGGCCGCCGGCAGACAGATGCACAGCGCCAGAGTCGAGCGCACGCCTAGACGATGGGCGTCCGTTGAGTGACTCCATGCGCGTTCGTGGGCAATCAGCTGAAGCAACCCGGCCACCAGCCCGATACCGGCGCCGATCACCATGCTGATGCCGGTGAAGGCCGCGGCGGGCAGCGAAAACGGGTACATCACGCAGCCGGTCGGGTATGGATCGGCCGAGCCGGCGATCCAGCTGATACCCTCATACGGGACATGGCCGGCCACCCAGGCGATGAGCGGCGCGGCGACGATCCAGATCAACACGCTGACGGCCGACCAGCGCGATCGAGCGGCCAGCCAACCGGCCAGCACGCCGATCGGCAGGCAGGTGACCAGCCCTATCGCCAGTTTGGCCCAAGCCAGGTGAGCAGAGGCACGCTGCAACTGTGCGGCATCCAGCCCCCACATCGCGGCCGCGAAGGCCGCCACAAAAATGAAGCCGTAGGCGGCCCCGGCCGCCTGAATGACACGCGGGCGGATGCTCGGATCGAGAGCCGGCGCGCTGAACGGTTGAGGGGAGTTGCTCAAGGCGTCGTGATCCACTGCTGCAATAACTCGCCGATCACGGCGCGGTCGAGCTGGGCCGCCGCAGCATCCAGCAGATCGCCCACGTGGGCGATGCCATAGCGCTGCGCCTCGAAGTAGGCGCGCACGAAGGCGTTGAATCTCTCGTCGCCCATCTTTTGATACAGCGCGTCAAAGAACAGCGGCGCTTTGCCATACACGATGCCGCCATATTGGCGATCCGAATAACTCGCCACGGGCAGATCGGCCCGCAAGTCCTCGCCCCGCTCCTGGGCGCGTCGATAGCGATCGACAAAAGCCCGATCGATGGCCTCCTGCGCGGCGCTCTCGCCGTACACGTCGCGGAAATACAAGATTGACGTATACTGCGTCAGCGCCTCATCCAGCCACGGATCGTCGACCTGATCGTTGCCGACCAGGCTGTACCACCATTGATGGGCGACTTCGTGAGCCGTGGCGAATTCCTGGAAGGGGCCTGAGTCCGCGTAGCTCTCTTCGGCGACGACGATCAAGCCCGGATACTCGATCCCACCGGCGGTCGTCGGCGTCTCCAGCAGATCGAGCTCGGTGAACGGGTACGCGCCGATTCGCCGCTGGCAGGAGCGAACCGCCTCGGCCGCGTAGCGCAGTCCCCGTCGACCGGCCTCGGCATCTTTTTCCAAGAAATGCGAATGGACCGCCACGCCGTCGACCTCGGTCGACTCCACGACGTAGTCGGCGCTCATGGCGATCATAAAATCGCGCATCGGGCCGCTCACGCATCGCCACGTCCTGGTCGCGCCGCCGTCGTCCGATGCGTGGCACACGCCCGATGCGGCCAGCGCCTGATCGGCCGGGGCGCTGATCGTCACTTGATAGAGCGCGATGTCGCTGTAGATCGCGTCGCCGTAACCCGGCGCCAATTCTACGTTCCAGCCTTCGTCGTCGTAAACCGGGATGAAGGGGTAGACGTTGGGCAAGGCCAAGACGTTGTGAAAGATGCCGAACTGATTATAGCCCGCCGTCACGGAGGTGGTGGGAAC
>JBOGUH010000143.1:0-3781 GCA_050695975.1 Anaerolineae bacterium | reverse complement strand
GGGTTAGGGGGTGGGGGGTGAGGCCCGCGCCACGACGATCATCTTCTCCGCGCCCTCGCCGAACGGTCCCAGGTCGTACGACCCATATACCGCCTCGATCGCGAAGCCGGTTTGGCGCATCAACAGTTCGACCTCGTTCCGAAATAGGAAGCGCATCTCGAACGGGAACACGCTGCGGCGAACGAAGCCGCGCTCGTCCGGCTCGTCCACGATGAACATGACCGACGAGATTTGATTCTCCCAGTCGACTGAGCGCGCCGTGAATTGCAGTATCGGCTGACCACGCAGGCCAGGGCGGACTCTGTGCAAAACCAGGCGGCGGTCGTCGGGCAGGTTGGGGTCGGGATTGAAGAGGTCGACGATCAGCAGGCCGTGCGGTGCGAGATGCCGCTTGATGCCATCCAGCGCGGCGAGCTGATCCTCGAGCGTCAGGTTGTGCATGAAGGTGTTGATCGGCGCGATCACCAGGTCAAAGCGTGCGCCCAGATCGAACGTGCGCATGTCGGCCTGGACGAAGGTCAGGCGATCGGTCAGGCCAGCGTGTTCGGCCTTCTCGCGCCCGATCGCCAGCATCGCCTCGGCCACGTCGATGCCGGTGACGGCGCAGCCGGCCTGCGCCAGCGCGATCGCCACGCGCCCGGTGCCGACGCCGATCTCCAGCACACGACCGCCCGTCCGCTCGGCGAAGCCGCGGTACATGCTCACGTCGTCGGTGAGGGCGTCGTAAAAGAGATCGTACAGGCAGGCAAACGCGGCGTAATCGCTCATGCAGTGGAGTGTAGCATGCGGCCCGTGGTCTGGCAAGATCGTGGTGATTATTCACAATTGAGTGTGTTATAATCCGGCGCAGCCATCCACACGCACATACGGAGTGCCCTCCCATGATTCTTTCGGCCCTGAACCGGCCGGACGCTCTGCTGCAGGCCGTCGTCGCCTATTCGATCATCGTGCTGATCGCCTTTCCGCTGCACGAGTTCGCGCACGCCTGGATGGCCACACGGCTCGGCGATCAGACTGCGTACCTCCAGGGGCGGCTCACGCTGGACCCGCGTGCACACATCGATCCGATCGGCGCGCTGATCCTGGCAGTGAGCTTCTTCGGTTGGGCCAAACCGGTGCCGTTCGTGCCCAGCAATTTACGCAAAGCGCCGAGCATCAAGATCGGCATCATTCTGGTGGCGTTGGCCGGACCGTTGATGAACCTGCTGATCGCGACGGTCGCCGCGCTGCCGATTCGCCTGGGGGGACTGGACTTTGTCCTCGGCAACCAATCGCTGGCCGATATTCTGGTGCTCATCATCCAGATCAATCTATTCTTGGCCGTCTTTAACATGATCCCGCTCGTGCCGCTGGATGGGTCTAAGGTGTTGTGGGGGTTGATGCCTTACTCCTGGTCGCGGACGTACGAGCAGATTCAGCAGTATAGCCTTTACATCCTCATTCTGTTGATCATTCCGCTGGGCGGAGGCGGCAGCATCCTGAGCAGGATTGTCAATCCTCCCGTCGAAGCGCTCTTTCGTCTACTCATTGGATTTTGACTGCTGCTTACCGCATCCGCCAATTCCTCGCCGCGCTGGTCGCGCGTGTGTCCGATGCCGACCTGGCCGAAGCCGACGCGCACCTGCCGTTTGCTGCGCGTGCGCTTTTCCGGCGGATGCCGCGCGACGGGCAGGCTCACGCGCTGCGCGTGCTGCGTGATCTGAAACATGCCAGCGAGACGCACCCTTCACTGCTCGCCGCGGCGCTGCTGCACGACGCGGGCAAACCGGCTGCGCGTTTGGGTGCGGTGACCCGCTCGATCATCGTCGTGATGCGCCGGGTCGCGCCGGCCCAACTCGATCGGCTCTCGGCAGGACCAGCGGCGGGCTGGCGCAGGCCGTTCGTCGCGCAGCGCGACCATCCGCGCATTGGGGCCGAGTGGGCGCGCCAGGCCGGCTGCGATGAACTGACTGTGTCGTTGATCGCGCGGCACCAGGAGCGCGTGGAAAGTGGATTGCGGAGCGAGGAAGATCGCTTGGTGCGCGCGTTGCAGGCCGTGGATGATCGGAATTAGCGCGTATTCCGTATTGCGTATTCCGTAGTCCGTTTACGCAATGCGCACTACGCAATACGGAATGCGTCCTGTATGCCTTTCGTCTACATGGTCGAGTGCGCCGACGGATCGCTATACACCGGCTGGGCGGTGGACGTGCGCCGGCGCGTCGCGGCGCACAACGCCGGACGCGGCGGGCGGTACACGCGCATGCACCGTCCGGTGAAACTGGTCTACGTCGAGGAATGCGACTCGCGCGCCGCGGCGATGAAGCGCGAAATCGCAATCAAGAAAATGCCTCGCATGAAGAAACTTACACTCATCACGTATCCAACATCCAATCTCTAATCTCCAACCTCCAACATCCCTATGCCCTACCGCATCCTCATGATCGCCCCCACGTCGTTCTTCTCCGACTACGGGTGCCACGTCCGAATCTTTGAAGAAGCGCGCGTGCTGCAGCGGCACGGCCACGCCGTGAAGGTCGTGACCTACTACAAAGGCCGCGACCTGCCCGGGTTGGACATCGTGCGCACGCGGCCAACGCCGTGGCATCCCGACTACGAGGTCGGATCGTCGCGGCACAAGATCGCATTCGATGTGCTGCTGTCGTGGACCGCGCTCAAGACGACGCTGCGCTTCAAGCCCGACGTCATCCACGCGCACCTGCACGAAGGCGCGCTGATCGGATCTGTCTTGAGCGCAATCAGCCGCGCGCCGCTGGTATTCGATTTCCAAGGCAGCCTGAGCGGCGAGATGGTCGATCACCATTTCCTCGACCCGCAGGGCCGGATGTATCCCTTCGTGCGCTGGCTGGAGCGCCGCATCGATCACGCGCCGCACGCGATACTCACCAGTTCGCACTACGCAACCTCGCTCCTCCGCAGCGAGTTCGGCGTCGATCCGGAGCGCGTGATCCCAATGCCCGACTGCGTGGACACGGCTTTCTTCCGCCCGCGGGCCGAATCCGACGCGGCGGACCTGGCTGCGCTGCGCGCGGCGCTGGGCATTCCAGCCGATCGGTCGATCGTCGTGTATCTCGGCCTGCTGGCGCCGTACCAGGGCACTGACCTGCTGATCGAGGCGGCGCGACACGTCATCAATCGACATCCCAACGCGCATTTCTTGATCATGGGTTATCCGGGCGCGCTCGGCTACCAGATGATGGCCGACGCGCGCGGGCTGGGCGGCCACGTCACGTGCCTGGGCAAAGTCTTGTACGAGGACGCGCCGCGCTACCTGCGGCTGGGTGACGTGGCCGCAGCGCCCAAGCTGTCGGCGACCGAGGCCAACGGCAAGGTCCTCAATTACATGGCGGCCGGGCTGCCGACCGTCTCGTTCGACCTGCCGGTCAACCGTGAGTACATGCGCGAGCACGGCCTATACGCCCGCCGGGGCGACGCAGCGTCGCTGGCCGATCAGCTGCTGCGCGCGCTGAACGACGCTTCGCTGCGCGAACGCGCGTCGCTCGAGCTGCGGGCGCGGGCCGAGTCGCTGTTCGCCTGGGACGACGCCGCCCACCGCATCGCCGCGGTATACGACGCGGTGCGCGTGCCGCATCGGCGCGAACGAACGCGGGCGCTGCAGGCGTTGAACTTCGGTCGGCATGTGGGTCGGCATCTGTCCCCTCCACAGCACGTCGGGGATCTTCGAGAGACGCCTCCCACAGGATATGACCATGTGGGCTAGGCTCCACGAGTTGTGGACCTACCGCGAATTGATTCGCAACCTGGTCGTGCGCGATCTCAA
>JBOGUH010000142.1:0-3733 GCA_050695975.1 Anaerolineae bacterium | reverse complement strand
GAAGTCGAATCACGGGCATATGCTGCTTGAGGATCGCCAGCAGCGCGTCGGCCTCGCCCCGCCGCGATTCGGTGGCCGAGCGCGCCGCGATCGCGCGGCCGCCCACGACGATGACCGGGTCCTGTACGAAAACAGCATCGGGATGGTCGGCATCGGGAGGCAGGGCGATGACATCCAGCCCGCACTCGCGCAATGCGCTGACGTAAGTGGCATGTTGTTTGCGGGCGAGCGCCCGATCGACCGGCGGCGCGGGGCTGAGTCGGGTGAGTGCGTCAGGGTAGGTATGGCCGGGAGGGCGGACGATGGCACGCGTCACTCGTCATCCTTGCGCAGAATGCGTTCGAGGAACTGCCGCGTGCGAGGTTCGTGGGGAGCGGAGAAGATTCGCTCGGGCGGTCCGACCTCGACGATCTGGCCTTCGTCCATGTACACGATACGGTCGGCCACCTCGTGGGCGAAAGCCATCTCATGCGTCACCACCAGCATCGTCGTGCCTTCTTTGGCGAGCTCCTTCATCACGTCGAGCACCTCGCCGATCAGCTCGGGATCGAGCGCCGAAGTCGGCTCGTCGAACAGCATGACTTCGGGCTGCATCGTCAGCGCGCGGGCGATGGCGACGCGCTGCTTCTGCCCGCCGGACAGACGCGCCGGGTACTCGTCGCGCTTGTGGCTCAGGCCAACTTTGGCCAGGTATTTTTCGGCCAGCGGGATGGCAGCTTCTCTTTTCATCTCCTTGACGACCATTGGCGCTTCGATCAGGTTCTCGATCACACTCAGGTGCGGGAACAGGTTGAACTCCTGAAAGACCATCCCGGTGCGCAGCCGGATGTGGCGAATCACAAGCCTCTGCTGGTCGGTCAGACGGTGCTGATCGACGTTGACGACCAGCTCGTCGACTTCGATGCGGCCCTGCGTCGGCTGCTCCAAAAAGTTGATGCAGCGCAGCAGCGTCGATTTGCCCGATCCCGATCGGCCGATGATGCACACCACTTCGCGCGGCTCGACCGACAGCGATACGTCCTTGAGGACGTGCAGCGGGCCGAAGTGTTTTTCGAGTCCGGTGACTTGGATGATAGGCATGATCAGCGTTCTCCCCGCGCCATGCGCTTCTCCAGCCGTGATTGCAGCGCCGAGAAGACGATCGTCATTCCCCAGTACCACAGCGCAATGACGATCAGCGCTTCCAGGCTGCGGAACTCGCGCCGGCCCAGGTTCTGCCCCAGCCACATCAGCTCGCGAACGAAACCGGTCGTCGAAGCCAGCGACGAGTCTTTGAGCATGCCAATGAAGTCGTTGCCGGTCGGCGGGATGACGAAGCGCAACGCCTGCGGCAAGACGATCCGGCGCATCAGCTGCGACTGCGTCATGCCCAGCGCCAGGGCGGCTTCGCGCTGGCCTCTGCCGACGCTTTGAATGCCGGCGCGGAAAGTCTCGCTCATATAGGCGCCGTAGTTCAACGACAGGGCCGTCACCCCGGCCACCGTCCCGGACAAAATGATGCCCAGGCGCGGCAGGGCCAAAAAGAAGAAAAAGATCTGCAGCAGCAGCGGCGTGCCGCGAATCAAGGACACGTAAAAGGTGGACAGCGCGTAAATCGGCGCGATGTGCGACAGGCGTCCCAGCGCGGTCAGCAGCGCCAGCACGCTGGCACACAGGATGGATGCGCCGGAAATCACCAGCGTTTGCAGCGCCCCCTGGCTGATGACCGGGGCTGCCCGGTTGATAAACTCCGAATCGAGTTGAATCGTCTGGATGTCGATCGGGCCGATCTGGATGCCCACACCACTGAAAATGAATACTAAGACCGCCAGCAGGATCGCCCACGAGATCACGACCTGCACGCTAAATACGCGCTGCGCCCGCTGCTGCTGTTTCAGGATGAGCTGCGCTTGTGATGGGGCGCCAAGTGCTTGAGTGGCTTCCATAGCTCACCTTCCCCCGCCACCGAGGCGTGACGAGTGATGACGCGGCGCGCGAAGCGGGCGGAATAAAATGTGGAAGCGGCCCAGGTCATTTCGGTAACCGCTTCCACGTGATTGTTACGGGTGCGGCTTAGGGCACGCTCGTCAGATCGGCCCCGAACCACTTGATCGACGACGCTTTCAGCGTGCCATCGGCGTGCATCGCGGTGACGATATTGCTGATTTCGTCCAGCAAGCTCTTCGGATCCTTGGGCGATTGTTTGTCGATCGCCACCGCCAGATTCTCGACGAACGCCGGCGAGCCGACTTTTTCGACCGGGATGCCCTGGGCAATGGCCTGATCGACCACGGTGGCGGAAGTCATGAACGCATCAAAGTCGGTGCGGCCGGCCTGGATCGCCTGGGCGCACTGGGCGTCGGTTTCGAGCTCGACGACCTGCACGCCACTGGGGACGGGGACTTTGATGTCGGTGTCGGGAATCTCCAAGCTCCCCTTCAAATAGTCCCCGTAGGTAGTGGCGACGCCGACGCATACCGGCTTGCCGGCCAAGTCTTCTACCGAAGTGACACCGGAGCCTTGGCGCGCGGCCAGCTGGGCCGGCGTGAAGTAGTAGCTGGGGCTGAACCACAGGACTTCCTGGCGCGGCTTGGTGATGGTCATCGACCCGACGCTGATGTCCCACCGGCCACCCCAGCCGCCGGCCGTGATCGTGTCCCAGGAGGGTGTTGCGAAGCAAGCCTCAACACCCAGCCGCTCGGCAATCTCGACGGCGGTGTCGATGTCGAACCCTTCCACCTGATTGGCAGTCAGTTCGTCCGCGGCGCACTGGGTGTCCGCCGCACGCTGCGCGCCCTCGACCGAAGCAGATTGCGGCGCGTAGTTGAGATCGGTTGAGATGCGGATGGTGCCGCGCGTCTCGATCTCGCCCAGCAGATCGGCTGCGGCCGGGGCAGCGGGCTGGCACGCCCCCAGCAGCAGCGCGGCTAGCGTGATAAGGCTGAGGGCCAGTGATGTTCTCTTCAGCGAAGCAGGCATTTTGTTCTCCTCCTGGATAGATGAACATGGGGTTGAGAGTCAATAGGGCCTACCGTATCTCGTATGGAGCGTCGCTGATCACCTCCTTGCAAGGCTATTGCCGGAATGCTGACGTAATGGACTAAAACTGAGGGGCGCTTTCATTCTAGCATAATCAAACTGGGGGTCAACTGCCAATTTGCCGGCGCATTTGCCGGAAAATCTTGCCTGCGCGTGGCAAGTGCGGCAGTTTTGCGCTAGTGGGCAAGTTTGGGCCGGGCGAAACGGTGCGCTCGGAAGTCGTCACCGGATTCGAGATTGGCGTAGGCGAAATCCGCCCGGCGTAGTTCCTTCAGTTCCTTGAGTTCCTCGTCTGAGAGGGAACTGAAGGAACTCAGGGAGCTCACTATCTCAGCTTCTCCACTTCGCGCAGGATTTCTTCGATCGGCGGGATCGCATCGAGCGGGCGGAAGGCGTGGGCATAGCGGATGATGCCGTTGTGATCGACGATGAACACGCCCTGCTGCATCGCCGTGAGCGCGTGGTGATGTAGCCGGCCGAGGAAGCCTTCGGTGAACGTGTCGCCGCCGGCCAAACGGGTGGTGTTGATGCCATCGCCGTGCAGGTAAGCCCAGCCGAAGCTTCGGATCGTGTTGATGTTGGCCTCGATCGGCCCCAGGTCGCGTAAGCCGAAGCGCAGGTAGACAGACTTTGTCGGATCGCACAAGAAGTGAAACTTGAGCGGCTGGCGTTGGAAGTAGATCCGCGCCGGCTTAAGCACGTTCGGCCCCACGAG
>JBOGUH010000141.1:0-8439 GCA_050695975.1 Anaerolineae bacterium | reverse complement strand
GCGATCGCCAACCAAAAAGGCGGCGTCGGCAAGACCACCACGGCAGCCAGCCTCGGCGCGGCGCTGGCCGAGCGGAGCCACAGGACACTCCTGGTCGATCTTGATCCGCAAGCCGCGCTGACGGCCGGGTTCGGCATCGACACGTACGCGCTCGAGAGGACGATCTACGACGCGCTGGTACGCAGTCACGAAACGCCGATCACCTCCGTGCTGTACAACATTCGTCCCAACCTCGACATTGTTCCGGCCAGCATCGATCTGGCGGCAGCCGAGCTCGAACTGGTCGTGCTGATCGGCCGCGAGTTTATGCTTAAGGAAGCGCTCAAGCCGGTGCGGGGCCACTACGCTTACGTGATCATTGATACGCCGCCCAGCCTGGGATTACTGACCGTCAATGCGCTGGCCGTGAGCGACGACCTGATCGTTCCGATGCAGTGCGAGTATCTGGCGATGCGCGGCGTGCGCGTCCTGCTGGATACGATTTGGAAAGTGAAGCGTAAACTGAATCCCAATCTCGATCTGTTGGGCATCCTGCCGACGATGTATAGCGGCCGGACCATGCACAAGCAGGAAGTGCTGGCCGAGGTGCGCAGCGTCTTCGGCGACAAAGTCTTCGGTATCACGATCAACAACAGCGTTCGTTTCGCCGAAGCGCCGGTGGCGTACCAAACGATCCTCGAGTACGATCGGAACCACCCGGGCGCAAAAGCGTATCGAGCCCTGGCGGAGGTGGTCGATGGCAAAACGAAGAGTGTCCTTAAAGGGTAGAGGCGTCGACATCCTGCTCGGCGGATCGTCCGCTGCCGAGCCGGAAACCCCTGTAACGCCAGCCGGCGCGCCTGGCGAGATGTCGTCCCCGGCATTCGATGCAGCCGCGATGGCGACCGACCTCAGCGCTGCCGCATCGACTCCGCTGGCTGCGCTGAACCCGTTCGCTGAACCCGCTCCGGCCGCGGTTATGCCGAACCCGTTTGCCGAGCCTGTTTCACCTGAACTTACATCCCCTTCCGCAGTCGATGAAAGTGCTGTCCTGGACGAGGCCGTGCGCGGACAGCCGCCCACGCCTGTAGCGACTTCGCTGCCTGCGGAAGATCAGGCCTGGCTGGCCGACGAAGCGCCAGCCATTCCGGAGATGGGCGCGTCGGGTTCACCTGCCGTCGGCGAACCGGTCTCGGCGCCGCTGCCGGCCGACCCAACCCTATTCAAGGCGCCCAAGATCGGAGGACTCTCGATGAGCATACCGGTGATTTCTGGCCCCGAGTCGTTCCAGCCGTCAACCGGATTGACACAGCCCGGTCTCCGGGTCGTGGCGGTCAGCGACGTGAAGCAGGTCGCGACGGATGCAGAGGTTCTGAAGCGAATCGGGCCTGAGCGTGCCAAAGCCTTGTCCCAACGCGTGGATGACTTGTACGCGCAGATCGCCAACGGCGCGATTGGAAACTCGGACAAAGCAAATGAGGCCATGTCGAACCTGCGCACGGCGCGCGACAAAGAACTGGAAGACCCGCGCCAGTTCGACGAAGCGGAGTATCTGGTGAACCTGGCGCAGTATGTCGTAAACCACGAAGCCTCCATTGCTCAAGTCCGGCAGTGGTCATATACCTGGGGCGTCGTCGTCTTCATCTATGGCTTGGTATGGCTGGCGGTATTCGGGACGGGTCTGGGTCTGGGCACACTCGGTCTTGTCCAATCCTGGTTAACCGCCTTCAAGCTAGACCCGGACATCGTCACCAGCGCATCGGGCTTTTTTGCCGGCGTCATGGCAGGCGGCTTGGGCGGCATCCTGGGCTTGCTCTACAGCCTGTTCAAGCACGTCGCCATACAGCAAGACTTCGATCGACAATTCTTGCTGTGGTACTTCGTCCAGCCGTTCATGGGCATGCTGATGGGCGCCATCGTCCACCTGTTCCTCGTCGCCGGACTGTTCCAGCTGCTGGATGCGACGGGTTCAGCGTTCCAGGCGATTGGCGCGCTGGTGGCTATCGCGGCTGCATTCCGGCAGAATTACGTATATGCCTGGCTCGAGTCGCTGCTCAAATCCTTCCAGCGCCGGAGCGATGAGATTAAAGCGCAGTCTGAGGTCGCCCAGGCGGCGGAAGCGGCTAAAGCATCGGTGAAAGAAGAAGTCAGGGCTGAGGCGGCCGGTCCATCACAGCCGGTTCTGGTGGCCATGCCGGCCAGCGATAGTCAAGCGATGCTCCCTTCGGAACCGGCGGGCGTAGGGTAACTCGCCTACATCTACAAAACGACGAGCCGAGGTAGTGTGCCTCGGCTCGTGTGTCGATCTAAACCTTCCACACCAATTTCCCTGGCGACGTTTTTGGGCTTTGAAAGTGGAACCCACTTTAGTGTGGGCAAGTAGCCTGCCATCGACCTGGGCGACTGCGAGTTCATTTTGCGCTGTGGCTGTGCCGGCATACTTGCCAATCCGGGTAATCCGTAGGAAATCCGTGTTCCAGGTCTTCACCCACTCCGCTATCCTTCGACTACGCTCCCCACTCCCCCTTCGGCTGCGCTCAGGGCAGGCTTCGCAGGACAGGCGCTTCGGGGTGCTTCGCCAGACCTGGAACGTCCATCGGTTTTATCCGTTCTTCACGCGTTCAATCTTCGCGCCGAGCGCCCGTAGTTTATCCTCGATGCGTTCGTAGCCGCGATCGATCTGGCCGATGTTGCGAATGATGCTCGTTCCCTTCGCGCACAGCGCCGCCAGCATCAAGGCCATGCCGGCGCGGATGTCGGGACTGGCGACGCCGCCCGGCTCGGGGTGCAGCCAATTGGGGCCTTGCACGATGCAGCGGTGCGGGTCGCACAAGATAATCCGCGCGCCCATTCCGATCAAGCGATCGATGAAGAACAGCCGGCTCTCGAACATCTTCTCGTGAAACAGCACCGTGCCGGCCGCCTGCGTGGCGACGACGATCGCGCTGCTCATCAGGTCGGCGGGGAAGGCCGGCCACGGGGCATCCTCGATCTTGGGGATCGCGTCGCCTAGGTCGGGCACCACGGTAAGCGACTGCCCGCGCGCGACGAAGACGTCTCGCCGGCGTGTCTCGAAGCGCACGCCGAGTCGCTCAAACGCCAGGCGAATCATCCCCAGATGCTCCGGCGCGGCGTTCTTGACCAGCAGTTCGCCGTCGGTAATCGCCGCCAGGCCGATGTACGAGCCGACTTCCAGGTAGTCCGGCCCGATCGTGAACTCGGCCCCGCCCAGCGCTGGGACGCCGTGAATCGTCAGCGTGTTGCTGCCGATGCCTTCGATGTGCGCGCCCATCTGGTTCAGCAGCAGGCACAGTTCCTGCACATGCGGCTCCGATGCGGCATTGCGCAGGCGGGTGCTGCCCTTGGCCCGCGAGGCGGCCATAATCGCGTTTTCCGTGCCGGTCACGCTCGCCTCGTCGAGCAGGATGTCGGCGCCGGCGAGCTTCTCGGCGCGCAAGCGGAACTGTCCGTTGACCTCGACCTGCGTGCCGAGCGCCGCGAAGGCCAGGAAGTGCGTATCCAGCCGGCGGCGGCCGATAATGTCACCGCCCGGCGGCGGCAGTTCGATCTGTCCCAGTCGCGCCAGCAGCGGCCCGGCCAGCAGGATCGAGGCGCGGATGTCGCGGCACAGATCGGCGTCGAGGTTGGCCTTGCGCAGGTGCGCGGCGCGAAGGCACACCGTATGCCCTGCATCGTGCTCGGAGATGTCCGCGCCGAGATCGCCCACCAGTTTGAGCATCGTGCTGACGTCGCGGATACGCGGAATGTTGTGGAGGGTAACGGGCTGGTCGGTCAAAAGCGATGCGGCGATCAGGCAGAGTGCGGCGTTCTTGTTGCCGCTAGGCGTGATCGTCCCGCTGATCGGGTTGCCACCTTCGATGACGAATTGTTCCATGCGCTAAAGTCCCTCAGTTGGATGGCGCGAGTCTACCACACCGGCCAGGCGCCCGCAACTCGATCCCCCGCCTGCCCTGCGTTCCCATCGCACATGTGTTTTACGATTCACATCGGGTGTGGTAAAATTGTGGCTTGTGGAGCAATACTCGAACAAACAGCCGATCGGCATCTTGGGAGCGCTGTCAACCGGATTCGACACGGTTACCCGCCAACTCTGGCTGCTGATTTTGCCGGCCAGCTTGGATGTGTTGCTGTGGCTGGGGCCACACCTGAAAGCGACCGGCCTGTGGACGCTGTTCTCGTTCAACGTTCCGGACGGCCTCGACGCGCAAACCCGCCTGTTTGCACAGCAATTGCAGGCGACCGTGCGCCAGACGTTCGAGAGTTTCAACTGGCTGGCCTGGCTGCGCCCAACGCTGTTGGGTGTGCCGGGGCTGGCGGGTGGTATGCAGCACGCCAGCCCGACGGGTCATGCGCCGTTCGAGTGGCGCGTCGACAACCCCGTCACGCTGCTGGGAATCATCCTGGCGCTCGCCGTGATCGGCATCGGGCTGGGCGGATTGTATTGGAGTCTGATCGCGCGGCAGGCGCGTGACGGGCGAATTGATTGGGCGGCGGCGTTAGGCTGGCTGCCCGTGGTGTGGTCCCGACTGGCGGGTCTGGCGCTGCTGCTCGTCGGGCTGGTGCTGTTGGTCTGGCTGCCCGTGACACTCGTCAGCCTGGTGTTCGGATCGGCTTTCGAGGTGATCGGCGCGCTGGCTTTTATCCTCGCGCTGTCACTGCTGATGTGGCTGTTGTTTTACGTCACGTTCAGCGTTCACGGAATCGTGCTGTACAACCAGCGGGTAAGGGAGGCGCTGCGCATCAGCATCTGGTTGGGCCGCACGCATTTCTGGGCGGTGTTCAGAATGCTGGCCGCCTTCATCGCGATCGACTTTGGCATGCGCCTCATCTGGAGCCTGGCCCCGATCGATTCGTGGTTATGGGCCGCCGCGATCGGCGGGAATGCGTTCGTGGTCGCCGGGCTGTCGATGGCGACGATGCTGTTCTACATGGATCGCGTGCCGATCCCCGGCTCGACGCTGCTGCCGCAGCGGACTCAGAGCGTATAACGTTCGAACCTTTCGTGTGAAGGAGAGTATGGCTAACGAGAAAGCATCTGGCGCATATGATGCCAGTCAAATCCAAGTGTTGGAGGGCCTGGAGGCGGTGCGCCGCCGGCCGGGCATGTACGTCGGCTCGACCGACATGCGCGGCTTGCACCACCTCGTTTACGAGGTGGTAGATAATGCCATCGACGAAGCACTGGCCGGCGCCTGCGATAACATTGACGTGGCGATCCACCAGGATCTCAGCGTGTCGGTTAGGGATAACGGCCGCGGCATTCCCGTCGGCCCGCATCCCACGCAGAAAGACGCACACGGCAAGCCGATGGACGCGTTGGAGGTGGTCATGACGATCCTGCACGCCGGCGGCAAGTTCGGCGGCGAGGGCTATAAGGTTGCGTCCGGTCTGCACGGCGTGGGTGTCAGCGCCGTCAATGCCTTGAGCGGGTGGATGGAAACCACCGTCCGCCGCGATGGGAAGATCTACACCCAGCGCTACGAATCCGGCCGGCCCAAATCGAAAGTCGAGGCGACCGGTCGGGTGTTGAAGGACGATCCGTTTCAGCACGGCACGCTGCAGCGCTTCATGCCCGATACGCGTATCTTCAAAGACGACATCGATTACAAGTTCGAGACATTGGCCCAGCGCTTCCGCGAGATGGCGTTCTTGACCAGGGGACTGACCATCACTTTCCGTGACGAGCGCGACGGCCGCCAGATGACGTTCTACTTTGAGGGCGGCGTGCGCTCGTTCGTGCGCTACCTGAACAAGAACCGCACGGTGCTGCACGACCCCGTCCATCTGGAGAAGCACGTCAACGGAACCGCCGTCGAGGTGGCGATCCAATACACGGACGGCTACACTGAATCGGTGTTCGCCTTCGCCAACAACATCAACACGGTCGACGGCGGCACGCACGTGACCGGTTTCCGCTCGGCGCTGACGCGCACGATCAATGACTACGCCCGCAAAGCCGGCTTGCTGAAAGATTCCGACCCTAACTTCAGCGGTGAAGATGTGCGCGAAGGCCTGACCGCGATCATTAGCGTCAAGCTGCAAGACCCGCAGTTCGAGTCGCAGACCAAGGCCAAGTTGGGCAACGCCGAAGTGAAAGGGCACGTCGAGTCGGTGGTGGCCGAGGCCTTCGGCCAGTTCCTCGAAGAGAATCCGCGCGAGAGCAAGCAGATCGTCCAGAAGTGCCTGACCTCGTCGCGGGCGCGCGAGGCGGCGCGCCAGGCGCGCGATCTGGTCATTCGCAAGTCGGCGCTGGAATCGCTCACGCTGCCCGGCAAGCTGGCCGATTGCTCCGAGCGCGATCCGGCCAAGTGCGAGATCTACATCGTCGAAGGCGATTCGGCCGGCGGCTCGGCCAAACAAGGCCGCGATCGGCACTTCCAGGCCGTGCTGCCCTTACGCGGCAAGATCCTCAACACCGAACGCGCGCGGATGGATAAGATCCTCGCCAACAACGAAGTCAAGTCGCTGATCAGTGCGCTGGGTTGCGGCATCAGCGACCAGTTCGATCTGGAAGGGCTGCGCTATCACCGCATCTTGCTGATGACCGATGCCGACGTGGACGGCAGCCACATCCGCACGCTGCTGCTGACCTTCTTCTTCCGCTACATGGTGTCCTTGATCGAAAACGGGCATCTGTACATCGCCCAGCCGCCGCTGTATCGCATCGAGGTGAAGAAAGGCGCCAAGGAAGTGGTGTACGCCTACTCTGATCCGGAACGCGAAGGCATCTACGTCCAGCTGCGCAAGAAGGGCATCGACCCGTCGGACGACAAACAGGTGATGACGCAGCGCTACAAAGGGCTGGGCGAGATGAGCGCCGAGCAATTGTGGGAAACCACGATGAACCCGGAGAACCGCACGCTGCTCCAGGTGACCATCGAAGATGCCGCCGCCGCCGACAAGACCTTCGACATGTTGATGGGCGACGAAGTCCCGCCGCGCCGCCGCTTCATTCAGACGCACGCGAAGGAAGTTCGCAATCTTGATATCTAGTTACTGCTCAGCCGTCATTGCGAGGAGCATGAACCGCGTCGTAACTGGGCGCGATAGGTGCGACGAAGCAATCTCAGCCTGGGTCGTCGATGAGATTGCTTCGCAAAACTTGTCCTGAGCGAAGCCTGCCCTGAGCCTTGCCCTGAGCGAAGTCGAAGGGGCAGCCGAAGGGTCGAACGATTGGAGGTCTGACGATGAAGCGCCTGGCGCAATACTCCCATATCCCCACACTCCCACACGCTTATTCCTAAACCTCCGCCCCCACTCCCTGACAGCCACACCTACCAGCGCCAATGGTAGCAACCCGATATACGCTGCGTTCTCCCAATAGTTGTCGTAACCCCAGAAGTTGCCGTAGGCCGGGTTGCCGAACAGGTCGGGCGTTACGAGCGTGAGCAGTCGCCACGGCCAGTACGAGTGCGTCATGGCGAAGTCGTAGTCCAACCCCTGGGCGCGCTGCGACTCGCGGGCGAGTTCGGCGGCAGGCAGGAGTTGAATCGCCGCCAGGCCGATCCCCAGCAAGACACCGCTGCCCACGACGAGGAGAGCAAACTGTCGCCGCGCGATGAAGCTTCGATAGAGCGTGTACGCCGCGAGCAGGATCATTCCATACGCCGCTATCTGCGCATGACCGGCCAGCAAGCCCGACCCGATCCCGATCGCGAGCCACAGTGCATCGCGCATGCGGCCTGACTGCATCGCCCGCTCGGCGCGCCACAGCCACGCGGCAACCCAGGGGAAGGTGACCGTGATGCTGAGAAACCCCAGCCGCGCAATGAGGAACCCGCTCAACTGGAACGCGACGGCGGCGATCAGCGCTGGGAGCGGACGCAGGCCGATCGAGCGCACGAACGCGAACATGAACAGCCCGGCCAGCATGACGTGCAGCGCGGCCGTATAGCCCATCGCGATTTCAGTCGGCAAAATCAGGTAAAGCGCGTTGAGCGGATAGAAGACGCCTGTTTGCAGATTCGCCGCGAGCGGCGCCCCGCCTCCTACCAGCGGATTCCACAGCGGCACTTCGCCCAGGCGCCACGTCTCGACGGCGAAATGCTGCCAGGGGTAAAACTGCATCAGCGGCACGCCCCAGTACAAGGCACGCCCGCCGAAGACGAGCGGAGCGAGCAGGATCAGGGGAAGGAGAAGCAAAGGTAGGGCGATGAAACGTGATGCGTGTGGCGTATCGCGTGATGCGTGTGGCGTGTTGCGTGTTGCGTCCATTCGTTGACTCGCCGGCTATTCGGTCATCACCCGATACACCTGATACCCGCCCACATCATATTCCAGCCTGAGATAACGCTTGTCCGATAGATCGGCCGTGCCCAGCGCGCGCTCAAACGGCCCGACGAACACGTAGTCGATCCCCCATTCGCGCACGAATGCCTCGCGCCACGCATCCTCCGTCGCGGAGGAATAGGACTGCGTCACCCATAGCCGCTTCTGATC
>JBOGUH010000140.1:0-7327 GCA_050695975.1 Anaerolineae bacterium | reverse complement strand
TGCCCGACCTGACGACCCTCCCTGCGGCTGATGCGCGAACACACTCACAAGCCGACGGCGCCGCTCGGGCAGGCGCATGGGCAACCGCGCATCGCGAGGCGACGATCATCGCAGCCGCGCTTGTCGTCTTCGGATGGCTGCTGTGGACCATCTCGCCCCCGCCCAACATCCGCCCGCCGCTCCCCGTCGATCTGGCTTTCGATTCATTTGTGCCGCTGCGCCGGGCGATGCTCGCGCAAGCGGCGAATAGCGCGCCGATCCTCATCGGCATCGGAGCGGCGGGTCTGACAGTCCTCTGGGCGCTGGCGCTGCGCGGCCGCCGCATCAAGCCGGCCATCTCGGCATCTATCGCGCTGGGCTGCGTGTTGTTGGCGCTCCAGGCGCAGGTGTATGTGATGCGCCAACAGCAAAACGCGGGTGTGGCATTGTATCTTTTTGCCGGTGCGGTCTTCGGCGTGTGGCTGCTGGCCAATCGGAAGACACCCAATCTGGAGACGCCGCCCGGTCTCTCCCGCCGCGCCGAACTCATCCTGCTGACGCTGGTGCTGGCCGTGACCGTCTTCGGCCGCATCTACGATCTCAAACGCACGCCGTACGGCATCGACGGCGACGAGAGCAAGTGGACGGTCGAAGTCGTGTCGGTGATGGTCGACGGTCGTGACGAGCTGGGGTCGGAATACCATCGCCGGTACCTGCCGATGTCGTTCTGGATGCAGGCGCCGTTCCACTGGATCGTGGGGCCAGGGCTGACATCGGCTCGCCTCGAAGTCGCAATCTTCAGCGTCATCGCCTCGTTCGTCTTTTACCGCCTGGTGCGCGAGCTATGCGACGCGCCGACCGCGCTCGTCGCCACGCTGCTGCTCGCCGTCTCCCTGCCCGACCTGACAGCCAGCCGCGTCGGCAATGTCGAGTCGCACGTCAAGCTGTGGGCGATCCTGCCGTTCTACGGGCTGGCCGTTGCCTTGCGCACACGCGCGCCGCGCCACTTTCTGCTGACTGGCTTCGCCCTCGCAGGCGCCATGCTCACCTACGAAACGCTCATGCCGATCGTGGCTGCGACGTTGACGCTGGCGCTCGCGGCGGCGCTGCGCGAGCGGCGCGAGTGGAAGACGTGGCTGCGCCGGCTGGCGATGCTGGCGACGCCGCCGGCCGTTGTTGCTTTCGTCACGATTGACTATCTGCTCGGCCGCATGCAGTACTATCGAGACTATCGCAGCCAGGCTGAGATCTACTCTTTCGGCGAACAACTGCTGCGCGGCATTCAGGGGCTGCTCGGATCATTTTCTGACCGGCCCACACTTGACTGGCTATATTACCGGGACGGGCCAATCATCAATGGGCTGCTGGCGCCATTGCTCGCCCTGGGGCTTGTATACGCCATCGTCCATGTGCGGCGACGAGGCAGCGCGATTGCGTTGACCTGGCTGGCGTGGGTATTCATCCCGGCGCCGATCATCCTTCACTCGCCTCTGCCGCGCATCCTATACCCCGGCGTGCCTGTGCTGTAGGTGTTTATCGCGCTGGCGCTGGTCGCCATCTATCGGGCGATCGTTCGCGCGACGCGACTGCCTAGAGTGATGGGGACAATTGGGGCCGTATTTCTGATCGGCTTCGTGGTCTTGAATTTGACGATCTGGTTTCGGGAAGTGACCGACCCATTTGACGAGCTGCGCCGGCGCGAAATCGCCGAGATTGCTGTCGCCACGCTTGAGCCGGACAGCCCGCTGGTGATGCCCTACGTCCTGCCAGGCGAGACGGTCGACGTCGAGCGGGGGTTGATGGCGCTGCTGATCCGCGAGCGGCGACAGACGACACAAGCGGGTGAACTCCGGGCCGTGTTGTATCGCGATCTCCTGCCTATGCTGTCGCACGACGTGGGAGCCGCCCGGCAAGTCACCGTGTTGATCGACACGACGCAGGATGTGCTTCTGGACGAGCGGCTGAATATCGTCAACACATTGCAGCGATGTTATTCGTTCGATCGAACCACCACGACCTACTTCGACTTGTACACACTGACGGCAAGCGCCCTGGCTCATCCAACGTGTCGCAGCGCGCGCCTAAACATCGTTCCACCGCCTGCACCGATCGAAGGTGGCATGACAACCACCATCCCCATCGAATGGTCGCTCGATTCGACCCCGGCATCCCAATCGGACCTCCGCTGCTGGCGCGCTTACCCCGACATCGTGTGGATCGAGGCTGAATCGTTCGGCGATCGCGTCGGTTGGACCACCGATGCGCGCTTCGTCACCGATTGGTTGGGGGATGGCTACCTGGCCGACGATCGAGGCAGTCAGTATGCCGCGACGACGGTCGACGTCCCACATCCGGGCGCCTATCGGTTATGGGTTCGCGCGTATCGGCGGCAGACAGATGATTTCCCGGCGTTCATTGCAATCGACAGGCAGCTGTTTGCAGTCAGCGCGGATCATTTGCCGCCGCTCATCCGGGTAACGGGGCAGCTCTTCCCGTTCGGCGAAGCAGATTTCGGCGCGCTCAACACGTGGCAGTGGCAGCCAGTCGCCGATTTAACGCTTGAATCCGGGCTGCTGGTCATCGGCCTGACCCGTCCCTTCGATGAGTCGCGCGGCAGGCACATCGCCTTGTTCGTAGACGCCCTGGCTCTGTCCGCCAATCCCAATTTCGATCCCCGCCGAGACAATCGCTGGCAGCCGGCGTTACAAATGCCTGGGCCGAACGGCGAGCAGACACGCGGCACATTCGAGGTACACCTCGAGCCAGGGCATTATCGCTGCGAGGTCATCGTCAGCGACGGCGAGAAACTGGTCGACGAGACCGGCGCGGTCGGTATCACATCCGATCCGATAGTCATCACCGTGACGCCATGACTGCTGATAGCAGATGGTCGATAGCCTATCGCACAGCCGATCACGAATCACTCATCAGGCAGCACGCAACACGTTTCACTTGTCACTTGTCACCTGTCACTCGTCATGCGTCACGCTTCGAAACTGGTGATTACTCACAAGTCCGTTCGCCCGCAGTTGCACTGCGGGCTGCAGGCGACAGTTCAACTGTCGCCTGAACAAGTCACGCGTCATGCTTCGAAAGGATTGCAATGAAAGCACTGTTCTTTAACGAGCATGGTGGGCCGGAGGTCATGCAATATGGCGACCTGCCCGATCCGGTTCCCGGCCCCGGACAGGCGCGCGTGCGCGTGAGAGCCGTCGCGCTCAACCACCTCGATCTATGGGCGCGGCGCGGCGGCCCGGCGTTCGAACGGCTGCCCAAGCCGCACGTCGGCGGGTGCGACGTGAGCGGCGTCGTCGAATCGCGCGGAGCGGGCGAAGGCGCGTCCGGCCCAGCCATCGGCGTGCGCGTCGCGATCGATCCGGGGATCACCACAGTCGAGGATGAGTGGACACGCCGGGGCGAAGACAGTGTCTCGCCCGGTTACGTGATCCTGGGCGAACACTCGACCGGCGGCGCGGCCGAGTTCGTCGTCGTGCCGACTGCGAATCTGCTGCCGCTGCCCGATCACGTTTCGCACGAGATGGCCGCCGCCGCCTCGCTGGTCGGGCTGACCGCCTGGCGCATGCTGGCGCACCGCGCGAGATTGAAAGCCGGGGAAACCATCGCGATCGTCGGCGCGGGCGGCGGCGTCAACAGCATCGCGATCTCGATCGCGAAGCACCTCGGCGCGACGGTCTTCGCCATCACCTCGAGCGAAGAGAAGATGCACAAGGCGAAAGCGCTGGGCGCCGATCACGTCATCAACTACAAGACCCAAGACTGGTCGAAAGCGGTGTTCGCCGGAACGGGCAAACGCGGCGTCGACGTGGTCGTCGACAACGTGGGGCAGGCCACGTGGCATCAAAGCATCCGCGCGCTGGCCCGCGGCGGCCGGCTGGTGACGGTCGGCAACACCAGCGGTCACGAGGCGATGACCGACGTGCGCTATCTCTACTCCAAACAGATCTCGATCATCGGCAGCACGATGGGCAGCCACCAGGACTATCGCGAGGTGATGCAGCGGGTCTTCGACGGAACGATCACGCCGGCGATCCACTGCGTGATGCCGCTGAGCGAGGGCCGCGCTGCGCACGAGATGCTGGAGCGCGGCGAGCAGTTCGGCAAAGTCGTTTTGCTTCCGTGATGGGCCGCCCGTTTCGTGTTACCTTAATTGCCGTGGCGGTGTTATTATTAGCGGCGGCCAATCTCGTACGCTTCGTCTACGCGTTGAATCAGGCCGAGTTCATGCGCAGCTTGGGTCTGGACGGCCCGCAGATCGCGCTGGCGTTGACAGGAGCGATCTGGGTGATCGGGTTCGGCGTGGCGGCCATCGGGCTGTATCGGCTCAAGCGCTGGGCATGGCGGTGGATACTGGCCGCGATCGTGTTGTACCAGGCCAACCTGTGGCTGATCCGATTGGCCTTCGAGAAGTCATCCACAGAAGCCGTCACGCGCCCGGCCGACGCGGCGATCTCGATCCTCAGCATCGTTCTCGTTTGGGCAATTCTGATGTGGCCACGGATGCGCCAGGTCTTCAAGTAAACGTCGTGTAACAAGTGACGAGTGACGGGTGACGAGGGATACAGGGTACGATACGCGATTTGCGATAAGCGACAGGCGATAGGCCATCGGAGCGAGGCATGACACTGGACCCGAAGATTCAGAAACTGCGCGAGCGCAAGGAACTGGCCCGGCAGGGCGGCGGCCAGGATCGCATCGACAAGCAGCACCAGCAGGGCAAGCTCACCGCACGCGAGCGGATCGACCTGCTGCTCGACTCAGGCTCGTTCCGCGAACTCGACATGTTCGTCACGCACCGCGCTACCGATTTCGGCATGGCGGACAAGAAATACCTGGGCGACAGCGTCGTCACCGGCTGGGGCACGATCGACGGACGGCTGGTGTACGTGTTCTCGCAGGACTTCACCGTGTTTGGCGGCAGCCTGAGCCAGGTGCACGCGCAGAAGGTCGTCAAGGTCATGGAGCTGGCGATGAAGAACGGCGCGCCGATCATCGGCTTGAACGATTCGGGCGGCGCGCGCATCCAGGAAGGCGTCGTGTCGCTGGGCGGCTACGCCGACATCTTTTTGCAGAACACGCTGGCATCCGGCGTGGTGCCGCAGATCAGCGCGATCATGGGCCCCTGCGCCGGCGGCGCGGTGTACTCGCCGGCGCTGACCGACTTCATCTTCATGGTCAAGAACACCTCGTACATGTTCATCACCGGGCCGGATGTCGTCAAGTCCGTGACGCATGAGGACGTGACCTTCGAGGAGCTGGGCGGCGCGAGCGTCCACAACAGCAAGAGCGGCGTGGCCCATTTCGCGGCGGAGAGCGAGGCCGACTGCCTGTACCTGATCCGCCAGCTGCTGGCCTACCTGCCCCAAAACAACATGGAAGATCCGCCGCTGGCCAATACCCAGGACGATCCCCTGCGCATGGACGAACGGCTCGATTCGATCGTCCCCGACAGCCCCAACAGGCCGTACGATATGAAAGAAGTGATCCGGCTGATCGTCGACGATGGCAATTTCCTGGAAGTCCACGAGCATTTCGCCATGAACGTGATCGTCGGCTTCGCGCGGTTGGGCGGGCACAGCATCGGTATCGTCGCCCAGCAGCCGCAGGTGCTGGCCGGCGTGCTCGACATCGACGCGAGTGAGAAGGCCGCGCGCTTTATTCGCTTCTGCGATTGCTTCAACGTTCCGATCCTCACCTTTGAGGATGTGCCCGGCTTCCTACCCGGCGTGGGACAGGAACACGGCGGCGTGATTCGATCCGGCGCGAAGCTGCTGTACGCCTACTGCGAAGCGACCGTGCCGAAGATCACGGTCATCACGCGCAAGAGCTACGGCGGCGCGTATTGCGTGATGAACTCTAAGCACATCCGCGGCGACTTGAACCTGGCCTGGCCGAGCGCCGAGATCGCGGTGATGGGCCCGGATGGCGCGGTCAACATCATCTTCCGCAAAGACCTGAGCGAGGCCGAGGACCCGATCGCCAAGAAGGCCGAGCTGGTGGCGATGTACCGCGAGAAGTTCGCCAACCCATACGTCGCCGCCGAGTGGGGCTACATCGACGACATCATCGAGCCGAAGGAGACCCGCCCGCGCCTGATCAACGCACTGGAGATGCTCCAGAACAAGCGCGACGCGAACCCGCCGAAGAAGCACGGGAATATTCCGTTGTAGGCAAACTCAGAGATCGCCCACCGAACTTCAGGTGAATGGGCTTCGTGAGATCTTAGCGAGATCTATAAGGAATGCAGAGTTGATAGAAATTCCCATCACTCCGGTAAATAAGGTATGAATGAGTCACGTGCCAAGAATGCATTGCGTACACTATGTGAGGACGCACTACGGTGCGTCCAAGAAGCAGGCGACGAGATCGGAGCCTATCGCGGCAAGATTGCGTTTTATAGCGCTTTATATGATGAGCGCTTTATATCATTGCCATCATTCTCAATTGCGACTGCTGAACTCGATGCCCTACCGCTCATTCAGGCACAATGCGGACCCGGAGAGTCAAAGCGCGTCGCGTTGCAATTCATCTATGGATTCCTCGGAGCTCTCGAACATGCTGCCTCCGAAGTTGACACCTTTGAGGCCACTTGGACGTCGTTCTGGAAAGAGTTGTCGGTGGCCGAGTGGACTTACGTCGGCGTCTCCAACCTACAAAACTTCCATAGTGAGTCTAATCTGCTCGATTTAGGAGATGGCGTTACTATTCGAGGTCGATCATTCGAGGAACTCGCTGGCATCCTCGACTGGGGCGAATGGGAGTTCGACCAACTTACCGAAGATTGGCTACAGGGTGCAGCAAGCTCCCACGTCATACTCATCGAACACAAAGTGCGGAAGTCGCCCAAGAACCTTATACTGGTAGACAGTGCAACACCTTGGACTAAGGCCCAGAAAGCGCTGTTAGCACTGAGGCTTATAAAGCAGGGCGATATCCGAATCGGCCGCATGTTTCTTGCTCGACCGGCGGCTTTCAACTTTGGTATCGGAGGAGGACATTCGACGGGGTTGTTCTCAGTGTGGTATCCAGGTCTAGAATACCGTCTTGAGGCATCCGAAATAACATCTGCCCAGGCTATCTATGACATGCTATTACACCTTGAGAGAATACAATCTCGCGCCCCGCGAAATTTGAGCCTCGCTCTTCGGTCGTTCTCTTCAATCTACGAGAGGCAATTGAATCAAGCTGAGGACCGGGTAGTGGATGCGATCACTGCTATCGAGGCTCTCCTCAAAATAGGCACTGAGCTTTCTTTCAGAGCCGCATTTCGTACCGCGGGGATTCTAGCAAATGATGACAATGAACGGACATCCCTCTTTGAAGAGATAGC
>JBOGUH010000139.1:0-2516 GCA_050695975.1 Anaerolineae bacterium | reverse complement strand
GCGTCAGAACGTCACTCAAGACTTCGATATCGTAAAATTAGCGGCCGGTCAGCCCGAGCGAATCGACGCTCTGCACCTCCTTGAACTGCAGCGGCAGCACGCCCATGCCAACCAGGTTGCTGCGGTGAATGCGCTCGACCGATTCGGCCAGCACCGCTTTGACGCCGAGCAGCAGCGTGCCCTTAGCCGCCCAGTCGCGGCTGGAGCCGGCGCCATATTCCTTGCCGGCCAGCACGATCAGCGGCGTGCCCTCGGCTTTGTAGCGCATGGCCGCGTCGAAGATGCTCATGCGCTCGCCGCTCGGCAGGTGAATGGTCACGCCGCCCTCGACGCCAGGCACCATCAAATTCTTGATGCGGATGTTGGCGAACGTGCCGCGCGTCATGATCCGATCGTTGCCCCGGCGCGAGCCGTAAGAGTTGAAGTCCTTCTTGTCGACACCTTTTGATTTGAGGTATAACCCCGCCGGACTCTTCTCGGCGATGTCGCCCGCTGGCGAGATGTGACCGGTCGTCACCGAATCGCCGAAGATACCCAGCACGCGCATGCCGGCGATCGGCTGGATCGGTTTTACCTCAAAGGCCAGGTCGCTGAAGAACGGCGGTTCCTGGATGTAGGTCGATTTTTCGTCCCACGCGACCAGTTCGCCGCCGGCGACGGGAACCGCGTTCCAGGTCGGGTTGCCGTCGAATACGTTGCTGTACTGTTGCTTAAACATCTCCGGCTGGATCGAGCGGCTGATCGTCTCGGCGATCTCTTGCTGCGTCGGCCAGATCTCACGCAGGTACACCGGCTTGCCTTCCCCGTCTGTGCCGATCGGCTCGTTAGTCAGATCGATGTCAACTGTTCCGGCGAGCGCGTAGGCTACAACCAGTGGTGGCGAGGCCAGGTAGTTCGCCTTGGTTAGCGGATTGATGCGGCCTTCGAAGTTGCGGTTGCCGCTCAAGACTGCCGCCGCCACCAGTTCCCCTTCGCCGATCGCCTGCGCCACTTTCTGTGACAGCGGGCCGCTGTTGCCGATGCACGTCGTGCAGCCATAGCCGACGACATTGAATCCGATCGCTTCGAGGTAGGGCAGCACCCCCGCCTCTCGCAAGTATTCGGTGACGACTTTCGAGCCGGGCGCCAGACTGGTCTTGACGTACTTCGGCGGCCTCAACCCGCGCTCGACTGCTTTCCGCGCCAGCAGGCCCGCGCCCAACATCACCGACGGGTTCGACGTGTTGGTGCAGGATGTGATCGCGGCGATGACAACCGCGCCGTGGCCGATCTCAACAGTAGTAGCGACTTCAGTCGCTTGCCCACCCGGACGACTGAAGTCGTCACTACGATCCCCATTCGTTTTCACAACGACCTTCTTGCCGAGATCGGCTTCTGGCAGTCCGAAACCCCGATCCTTCACCGGCGCAGTCAGCGCGATCTGGAATGATCGCTTCGCCTCGGCCAATGCCACTTTGTCCTGCGGGCGCTTTGGCCCGGCCAGGCTCGGCGCAACATCGCCCAGATCGAGTTCGAGCGTCGCGGTAAATTCGGGATCGAGCGTATTGTCTGTTCTGAAGATGCCCTGCTCTTTGGCATATCGCTCAACTCGCTCGACCTCCTCGGCGGTTCGACCGGTGCGGCGCAGATAGTTCAGCGTCTCGGCATCGATCGGGAAGAAGCCCATTGTCGCGCCGTACTCAGGCGCCATGTTGCCGATCGTCGCGCGATCGGCCAACCCCATCTGGCTCAGACCGGGGCCGTAAAACTCGACGAACTTATCGACGACGCCGCGCTTACGAAGCATCTGTGTCACAGTCAATGTCAGATCGGTCGCCGTGACGCCTTCGCGCAGTTGGCCGTGCAACTTAAAGCCGACGACCTTCGGCATGAGGATATACAACGGCTGGCCAAGCATCACCGCTTCGGCCTCGATCCCGCCCACGCCCCAGCCGACCACGCCCAGCCCGTTGATCATCGTAGTGTGGCTGTCGGCGCCGACCAGCGTATCGGGCAGCGCCACGCCATCGCGCAGCAGCACAACCTTCGCCAAGTATTCCAGGTTCACTTGATGCACAATGCCGGTCGCCGGCGGCACGACGCGGAAATTGTCGAAGGCCTGCTGTCCCCAGCGTAGGAATTCGTAGCGCTCGCGGTTACGCTCGAATTCGATGTCAGCGTTCAAGCGCAGCGCATCGGGTATGCCGAAGAAATCGACCTGCACCGAGTGATCGATCACCAGATCGACCGGGATCAGCGGGTTGACCTTCTTGGGATCGCCGCCTAATCGCTTGGCTGCCGATCGCATCGCCGCCAGATCAACCACGGCTGGCACACCGGTGAAGTCCTGCATCACCACGCGCGCGACCTTGAACGGCACTTCGACGGGCGCGGGCGCTTTGGCGTTGTAGTTCGCCAGCGTGCGCACATCCTGCTCGGTCACCACGTAACCGTCACAATTGCGCAGCACGGATTCGAGCAGTACTTTGATCGAGAAGGGCAGCCGATCGATCTGGCCGACGCCGCTCTTCTCCAGG
>JBOGUH010000138.1:0-11209 GCA_050695975.1 Anaerolineae bacterium | reverse complement strand
CTGCAAGCCGTGCGCCTCCCAAAAGGCTTGCTGGAGTGGGTGCAGGTCGTTCTGGCTTTTTGCCAGACCCTCGACGGTTGTGAGGGTGTGCCCGTTGGCCTGCACCGCCAGCATCAGGCACGATCGAATCGGCTGGCCGTCGAAGAGAATCGTGCACGCGCCGCACACGCCATGCTCGCAGCCGACGTGCGTGCCGGTCAGGCCCAGATCGTGTCGCAAGAAGTCGCTTAACAGTGTGCGGGCTTCGGTTTGCCGCTCGACCTGTTTGCCGTTGACTGTGAGGCTGACTTTGTGAAATGTGCCCATCAACCGGTCTCCGGGTAGCGAGTGGGAGCAGTGCAACACATGCGGTGCAGCCTGCCACCTGCCCTCGTCCCGCAGGGGCGGGGGTCGCGCAGCGGGGGTGCTCCCGCTGCAGCGGGAACTGCGCAAGACTTATCAGTCAAGTCGCTCGTGCGGCATATTGGCCCGTGCGCGCTCGTACGCTTGTCTCAGCGCGCGCCGCGTCAGCACACGCGCCAGATGCCGTTGATAAGCGACCGAGGCGTGAACGTTGCCCACCGGGGCCATCTCGTCTTCAGAAGCGATAGCCGCTGCCGCTTCGATCGATGCGGCGGAAGGTGTCTCGCCTTGCAGCAGCTGCGCGGCCCGGCGCGCATCGACCGGCCCATCGCCGGCGTTGAGATACACCAGTCGCGCCTGCTGGCATATGCCACGCTCATCCAGCGTGACCCATGCGGCTACGCCCATCAGAGCATAATCGCCGTGGCGGCGCGCAAACTCCATGAACGACCACCCCGCGCCAGGTGGCATAGCCGGCAGCGCCACTTCGACCAGAATTTCCTCCGGCGTCAGTTCGGTCGTGAACATGCCGTGGAAGAACTGATCGGCCGCGATCCACCGCTCGCCGTTCGCGCTCTGCGCTCGAAAGCGCGCTCCGAGCGCGACGGTCACCACCGGCAGCTCGGCGGCCGGATCGGCATGCGCCAGACTTCCGCCCAGCGTGCCCCGGTTGCGGATTTGCGGATGAGCGACGTGCGGCATGGCCTCGTGCAGCAGCGGCGCAAATTGCGCGACTAACGGGTCACGCTCCAGCCGGCGCTGGCGTGTCATCGCGCCGATGCGCAGCTCGCCGTCATCCGCTTGGCGGATGGTGTCCAGCTCAGCCAGCCCGTTCAAATCGACGAGCAGCGCAGGCTGAGCCACTCGAAAGTTCATAGCCGGCACGAGACTTTGCCCACCGGCCAGTACTTTGGCGTCCGCGCTATGTTGGGCCATCAGCTCTAAGGCCGCATCAAGCGAATCAGGGGCGTGGTACTCAAATGCAGGCGGTTTCATGCACAGTTCCTCTAGACCTTCCAGGTCTTGCGACGTACCCTCGAAGCGCAGCGGAGGAGGTAGAGACCTGGAAGGTCTAATGAACGATCGTCGGCCACTTTAGTTGGGTTGTGATCTAAGCCGTGCCCTATTGTATAATGGCGAACGGCGCGATGCAAGCGGCTGTCCCAAACGCATGACTCACATGGAATCCTTTACCTTCGATCACGCTGCCGGCAGCTACGATGCCACGCGTGGCTTTCCACCGGGCGTCTCCGATCTCGTCGCCGACGCCGTGGCGGAGATGATCGGGTCAAATGCGCGCGTGCTGGAGATCGGAATCGGGACGGGGCGTATTGCGAAGCCGCTCCTCGCGCGCGGATTCCGTGTGACCGGGGTCGATCTGTCACAGAAGATGATGCGCCGGCTGCTCGAAACGCTGCCGCCTGATGTATCCCGGCCCGCACTCATACAGGCCGACGCCGCTCAGCTGCCACTCGCCTCCGGCAGATTCGACGCGGTTGTGTCCGTTCACATTTTTCATCTCATCGCTCACTGGCGCGCGGCGCTGGCCGAAGTGAGACGCAGTCTTAAGCGCGATGGCGTTTTGCTCGTAGGTCATGACTGGCGGCCGCCTGACTCTCCCGGCGCGCGAATCCTGAAGAAGTGGAAAGAGATCATCCGGGCGCGCGGACCGGCGAGCGATCCGCCGGGCGCGCGGGATTTTGAGGACGTGACGGCGGCGCTGATCGACATGGGCGCTGCACTGGATGAGCGAGCCGCGGGCGAGTGGACGACGACGCGCACGCTCGCCCAACACATCGAGACAGTTGAACATCGCACCTGGTCGGCCGACTGGATCGTCCCTCACAACTTTTTCCCGGAGTGCCTCGCCGAACTGCGCGACTGGGCCACACGCGAGTATGGCGCGCTTGAGCGCGAATTTGCCGTCCAGCATAAGTTCGTATGGCAGAGGTTCCAATGGAACGGATCTCCGAGTAGCATCCCGGATAAATGTTACCGAACAGGGTGGCGATGACCCTCCGATCACGTTTGCGGCGTGCGCCAGTCGTGACGCTCGGTCAGGCTGTGTGACTCGCCAGGCTTTCGTTCGCTCGGATCGACGTGGACGGTCACGTCCATTAATGCAGGCAATGCATGGAACAGAGCATGACGGACTTCCTCGGCAATCCGGTGGCTGTCGACCGTCGGCAGCTGGCCGTCGACGAGGATGTGCACCTCCGTCCGCTGGCGATGCCCTACCCAGCGAACGGCCACGTCGTGAACGTCCATCACACCCGATACGGCGGCAGCGGTCTTCTCGATCAAATCGGACACTGCCGGGTCGGTCGCATCCATCAATCGATACCACATCTGCCGCGCCGCGCCCCAGGCGATCGTCACGATCGCTATGCCGATCGCGAATCCGACCAGCGGATCGGCGAACGGGAAGCCTAGCCACACGCCGATCGCGCCAGCCAGCACACCCAACGACGTGAAGCCGTCCGCGCGCGAATGCAGACCGTCGGCGATCAGGGCCGCCGAATTGATCTCACGCCCGATGCGGATGCGTAACAGGGCGACCAGTTCATTGCCCAGGAAGCCGACGATCGACGCGGCTGCGACCCAGCCCAGATTGGCGATCGGCTGTGGATCGACGATCTTCACGATCGATTCGTAGAACACGATCAGCGCGCTGGCGAAGATCATGATGACGATCAGCGCTCCGGCCAGATCTTCCGCCCGGCCGTACCCGTACGTGTAGCGTCGATTGCGAGCGCGGCGCGCCAGCCCGAAGGCCAGCCATAGCGGGAGGGCAGTCAGCGCGTCCGAGAAATTGTGAATCGTGTCGGCCAGGAGCGCTACACTGCCGCTGATCAACACGATCCCGACTTGAAACAGCGCCGTCAGTAGAAGCCCGATCAAAGAAACCTTCAGCGCCCAGATGCCGCGCTCGTTTGACAGAGCTGGATCGTGCGCGGGCGGTGCATGGCCGTGCGCGTGCGACCCAAACAGGCGCGCGAACCGACCCACGCCTCGACCGGCAGGATCGCGTGCGTGATCAGACTCGCGGTCCGCCGGATGCGCATCGGAATGGACGTGCGCCTGTTCGTCGTGTGAATGTATGTGATCGCGCCGAAGGTGGCTGCTCATCTTTCTTTCGCAATTGGCGTCGCACGCTCTACGCGCTATTCATTTAAGATTGACGGCAGGTAATGGCGATGTAACTCGATTGCGACCGTATCCGTATCGCTCACCGATCCGCCGGCGCCGGTGACAGTGACGGTGATGATGTTAGAGCCGGTCAGCGCCCAGGTCAGCGCCAGCGTGCTCGTCGGGCCGCCGACGGTCTGCGTCACCGACACCTGGTCGGTCGCCTCCCATGTGTACGTTAAGGGCGCCGTCGCCGTGATCGGGTTGACCGTGGCCATGAAGGTGTAACTGCTGTTGACGAACCCGACGGTTGGCCCGCTCATGGCAACATCAGATACCGGAACTTGAGTGGTGAGAATGTGCGTGCTGCTTACCGATCCGCCGGCGCCGGCGACGGTGATGGTGATCAGGTTGAGACCGGGTAACGTCCAGGTCAGCGCCAGCGTGCTCGTCGGGCTGCCGACGGTCTGCGTCACCGACACCTGATCGGTCGCCTCCCACGTGTAAGTCAGGGGTGTCGTCGCCGTGATCGGGCTGACTGTGGCCGTGAAGGTGTAACTGCTGTTGACCAAACCTTCCGTTAGCCCGCTCAGGGAGATGTCAGCCACCGGAACTTGAGTGATGAGGGTGTGTGTATTACTCACTGAGCCACCGCCTGCGCCGGCGACCGTGACCGTAATGACGTTGAGGCCGGGCGTCGTCCAGGCCAGGGCCAGCGTGTCGGTCGTGCTGCCGACGGTCTGCGTCACCGGCGTCTGGTTCGTAGCCTCCCACGTGTAGGTCAGGGGCGTCGTCGCCGTGATCGGGCTGACCGTGGCCGTGAGGGTGTAGGCGGTGTCAATCAGGCCTGATGCCGGGCCGCTGAGGGTAATGCGGGTGGGTTGTTTAGAAACAGCCACGATAGCGTTCAAAGCATCGATAGCCGGGAATTGAAGGCCGTTTCTCGTATCGGTAACGACGCTCCCACTGGTCTTCAACAGATATTCGATGCCGGCTGGCGTCAGACGATCGTTTGCCTGCAACATAAGGGCAGCAATGCCGGCTGCCGTTGGAGACGCTTGTGATGTGCCACTGTAAGTGTAAGTGCCGCCACCCAGCGTAGAGGCGGTGATCCGCGCGCCAGGAGCGACGATATCCAACATCGTGTTGCTGTTCGTGAAACACGCTATCTTTCGAAGATGGGTCGGGTTATCGAAGCAGGCCGGCCAGGCGCCACCATTCTGGTCCTGGTAGGTGCCAGCATCCGGTTCTCGTCCTAAATCGCTATCATACGTTGCGCCGACTGCAATAACGCCGGTGTTGCAGGCTGGCGCGGCGAGGCTGGTGGATGATCCCTGGTTGCCGGCTGCGGCGAAGACGACTACTCCTGAAGCGCTCAGTTGGGAGATTGCGCTGGCCAGGAGCGGATGCGCGGAGTCACAGTTACCGCTATACACAGCGGACGTTGCCAGGCTCATGTTGACGATTCTGACGTTCCACGTGCTTAAGTTGGCAACTATCCAATCCAGCCCGGCGACCCAGTCCGAGATCCTGCTGCTGCCGTCAGCGGAAATCACTCGGACCGCAACGATGTCGGCATCGGGGGCAAAGCCAACTGAACTGACGACGCCTTTAGACGTTATGACGCCGGTGACATTTGTGCCGTGACGATGCTCGTCCTCGGCGCTCGTTCCTTCATTCGTGTTGTTTGGAGGACAATCTCCTTGTGTAAAGCAATGCTGGGCTACAATGTCATCGCTGAGGTCAGGATGATCCGTATCGACGCCGGTATCCACCACGGCGACGGTGACTCCTTGTCCCGTCAGGTTATAAGCTGCATGGACCACGTCGGCTCGCAAGGCACTCACACTCTCCGCCAGCTGAACGTGTCCCGGTTCATCAAATTGAATGGAAGCAACCGACGGATGGGCTTGCAGAGTCTCGAGGCCGCTGCGAGTAATCGTTCCGGCCATGCCCGGCACGTGCGTGTACCGGCGAGTCAGCCTGAAAGCCTGACTTGACAACTGAGAGAGCACCGATGCCTGGACTTGCGCTATCCTGGACGAGCGCTCCGCCGCGTCTGTTCCGATAGCGGCTGTATCGAACAAGGTGATGAGGACACGGGCCGTTCCCGTGGTCTCGATGGCTTCCAACACCTGCTTGCCAACCTGGGGCTGAGGCGACGGAGTCGGCTGGCCCGTGCCGAGCGCAACATGGACCTGGGAAGAGCCGGCCATGCCCAAACCACCAAAAGTTAACCCAAGCAATACGCCTAAAATCATCAGCAGCGCGGTGAGCCGCGCAGACGATTTTGGATACACTCGCTTGCCCTCCGATCAACGGCTCAATGGAACACAAAAGTTCTTTGACAAAAATCAGTGTATCCTCATTCCTTCGTCACTCGCTTCGACATTAAGATGTCGGGATTGCCCAGTCCGTTTGCATCCGGCATCACGCCCGTGATGACGAAGCCGAGCTTCTGGTAAAACTCGTAGGGGTGGCCGCGCAGGTTGTGGATGCGGGCGATGTGTTCCCAAACATTCGGATACACATCGACACCGGCGAGCGTGGTCATGTTGTCTTCGTCGCCCGTGCCGAGCGTGAGGGTGATGCCGCCGCGCTCTCGAACGCGATCTTCCAAATCGGCCACCAGCGCGCGCCCGATGCCCGCCCGCCGGCACTCGGGCTTCACCACCAGTGGGTGAAGTTCCCACACGTTTCCGTCGTATTGCTCGATCCCGCCGATCCAGCCCAGCACTGTGCCCTCGTCGTCGACCGCGATGCGACCGATACGGCCAGCTTCGAACGATTCGTGCACCTCCTTCAGGGCGGAGTCCATGTCCGGCCAGGCATCCGGCCAATGCTCCTGGAAGCCCTCGACGAGCAGGGTGGCTACCTGGCGGATGGCTGCGTCGTCGTCGGGACGGAGATCGATGATTCGCACGGGTACCCCCTCTAGGAGAATTGTATCTATTGTACTCCGTTTCCTCACCATGCTATAATCTTCCCGGAATCTTGCGATCCGGTAAAGTTGTGAGTATCATGTCCGAACAGAATACCGAACCACCTGCGGAAAGTTTGCCTTTGCCCCTGGCGGCGATGGTCGAGAGCCTGCTGTTTGTGTCGAGCGAGCCGGCGCCGGTCAGCCGCATCGCCGAGGCGCTGGACGTGAGCGTGGAGCAGGTGGAAGACGTGCTGGCCGAACTGAAAGACACGTCGAAGAACGGCGCGTCGCGCGGCCTACGCATTCAGCGCCGGGGCGATAAGGTGCAGCTGACCACGCGCCCCGAATGCGCGCCCTACGTCGAGAAGTTCCTCGGCCTAACTCTTACCAGCCGGTTGTCGAAGCCGGCGCTGGAGACGCTGGCGATCGTCGCCTATCAGCAACCGGTCACGCGGCCCGAGATCGAGATGGTGCGCGGCGTGAACTGTGACGGGGTGATCCAGACGCTGTTGAGCAAGGGCCTGATCGAAGAAGTGGCCCGCCTGGAAACGGCCGGCCGGCCGATCCAATACGGCACGACCTTCGCCTTCTTGCAGCACTTCGGACTACGCAGCCTCGACGAGCTGCCGCCGCTGAAGGCCGGCGCATCGTCCGCCGCGCCGCCCGATACGCAGGCCGTCGAAACCGTCTGAAGGGCTACCGCGCCTCGCAGCGCGAAAGGAGCAATTCATGGAAGGTTTGATCATCCTGGTGGTAGGCTTGGTGGGATTCCTCATCGGCTGGATCGTCGAGTGGCGCATGGACCTGGCCTATTGGAAGGCGCGCGCGGCCCAGTTTGGCCTGTTGGAGGGTGAGACGAGCGGGCCGGACTCGGGCGATTCGACGGCCAACACGGTCGCCGTCACTTTCAAAGAGGTGCTGGAGAAGCGCGATACCGAGCTGGCGTCGATCCGGGCGCAGCTGGACGAGCGCGATCGGGAGCATCTCGGCGTGCTGGATGAACGTGAAGCGACCTCTCGCCGTGAGCTCGAAGAGCGCGAAAAGCATTGGCAGGCGCGCGCCACTGAACGCGAAGTGGCGCTGCGCGCTGAATTCGATCGGCGCGAGGCGGCCGTGCGGGCGCAGGCCGAGGAACAAATTGCCGCTGTCCGGTCGCAGTTTGAGCCGCAGCTGGCCGCGCTGCGCCGCCAATCCGAATCGCACATCGCCGAACTGCGCGCCCAGGCCAACGAGCAGCTCGCAGCCGCGCGCGGGCAGAGCGAGTCGCTGCTGGCGTCGTTGCGAAATGAGTACGAGGCGCGTGAAGCCACGCGTATGCAGGAATATGAGCAGCGACTGGCTGAAGTTCGCGCGGCGCACGACGACCGCGAGAAGATGTTGCGCGGCGACCTCGCCGCGCGCCTGGCCGAGCTGCGGACGGAATATGATAGCCGCGCCGTGGCTCTGAACAAAGACAAGGACGAGCGACTCGCCGCGCTGTTGGGTGAACATCACGCGCGGCTTGCAGAATCCGAAAACCGTGTCGCGGCGGCTGTCGCGGATCGTGACGAGCGCCTGGCGGCTGTGCAGAACGAACACCTGGCGCGCCTGGCCGAACTGCGGACGGAGTGGGAGAATCGTGTGGCAGCCGCGGTCAAAGATCGGGACGAGCGCGTCTCCGCGCTGCAAAACGAGTACGAGACACGGTTGGCCGAGCTGCGGACGGAGATCGAGAATCGTTCGGTGGCGATCAACGATCGGGACGAGCGCCTCTCCGCGCTGCAGGACGAGCATGCCGCGCAGCTGGCTGAGTTGCGCCAAGAAGTCGAGGGTCGTGAACAATCGCTGCGACAAGATTTCGAGTCCCGGCTTAGCGATATGCAGGCCGCATTGGCGGCCCGCGAGTCCGATCTCAAGTTTGTGCGCCGTCGCTACGAGGTGTACGTGCGCCATCATCCCGACGATCTGACGGCGATCAAAGGCATCGGCCCGAAGACCGAATGGCTGCTGCACAAGGCCGGCATCAACAGCTTCGCCGAACTGGCCGAGGCCCATCCCGACGACCTTCGCAGCATTCTCAACGCGCCCAAGTGGCGGCGCATCGATCCCCCCGCCTGGATCCAGCAGGCGACCACGCTGGCAAAGTATGGGGAGAAGGAGTGAGCTATGGCTGCCCCGAGTCGTGTCACGCGCGCCAGCCGGCTGACGCCGGACGAATCGTATCGACGCCACGTCCAGCGCAAGAAGATCATCGCGCTGATCGCAGGGTTGGTGCTGCTGCCCGCGTCGATCTTCATGATCCTGTCGTTCGATCGCGGGCCGATGGGACAGGCCTTCGCCGAGGTGCTGGGAGTGACAATCGGCGGCGGCCAGCCGGCGCGACCTACGCCGACCTCCGCCGCGATCGCCGCTGCACAGTCCCCGACTCCGACCGCCTGCCTCGACACCGTGTTCAACGGACTGATCTTCGATGCCGAGACGGACGCACTGCTGAACGGCGTGCAGGTCAGCGCCTCGTTTGGCGGCAGCGCGGTGACGTCGCCCGACGGCGAGTACAACATCCTGGTATGCTACGACCCCGCGATCCACGATGGGTTCTCGTTGGGCTTTGAGAAGGAGGGCTACGAATCGGCCAGCCTAGACGTGGTGACCATCGGCTATCCGGGCATCAGTTTTCAAGTCGACGACATGGGACTGTATTCGATTCAGACGCCGACGCCGGCGGCGACTGCCTGTCTCGACACTGTGTTCAACGGTCTGGTCTTCGACGCCGAGACGAATGCGCTGCTGGGCGGCGTGCAGGTCACGGCGTCGTTCGGCGACAGCGTGGTGACGTCACCCGATGGCGAATACAACATCCCGGTGTGCTATGACACCGCGAGACACGATGGCTTCTCACTGATTTTCGAAAGGGATGGTTACGAGTCGGCCAGCCTGGATGTGGTCACGACCGGCTACCCCGGCATCAGTTTCCAGGTCGACGACATGGGATTGTATTCGATCCAGACCGCTACACCTGCCCCGACGGTCTTCCAGCCGCCGAGACAAACTCCACTACCGACTCCGACCCCGACGCTGATCCAACCGCCTCGACAAACGCCACTCCCGACGGCGACGCCAGGATTATTCCAGCCGCCGCGCCAGACGGCGCTGCCGACTGCCACCGCATCGCCTTCTGGTTCAGGCACTCCGCCGACGAGTGGGCCGCCGCAAGGCTCGGGCACGCCCACGCCGACCGATGCCCCGCCGAACACGCTGCCGGTCACCGGACTTCAAGCGATCCCGTTCCCCGGTCAGGCGATCGGCTTCGTGCTGCTGGCGATCTCGGTGATGCTGATTACAGCTGGGTTGTGGCCGCAGAGTGAAGGCGACGATCGATGGTGATGGAGCGTTGACCTATCGCATCGAGTATTCTCCGGATACTGAAGATCATCTGCGTGCGCTGACAGCTCGGCAACAGTCGATTGTCCTTGACGCAGTGGATAGCCAGCTGATGCACCAGCCGACTGTCGAAACGAGAAGCTGTAGTTTACATCCGCGCTGTCGGGATCAAACAGCGCAACCGGATTCGAATTGGAAAGGAAGTGATTGAGTTATGAAGATGCTTGAAATGGCGAAAGCGACTGCTCCGCTTGCAGATTATGCGCAAAAAGTAAGCAGCGAGCCTGTGATCTTGACTATAGATGGGAAACCCGTCGCCGCTTTGGTGTCCATTGAGAACGCAGACCTCGAGACGGCGACGCTGAGCACGAGTCCTCAGTTTCTCGCGCTTATTGAACGGTCGCGGGCGCGGCACACAGCCGAAGGAGGAGTCTCGAGTACGGAGCTGCGTCGACGGCTAGGGCTGAAGCGGACAGCGCGTCGCCGATAGCACAGCGCTCGACGGCTGGCTCGGTCGGTGACACGGAACCCGCCGGATTGTAAACGCTGGTTGGCGAGCGGTGGCGATGAAAGGATGGAACGACGCCAGCATTTCAATGATCCAGAAATGCCGGCGTTGTTTTTGATACGCTCAAGCCGCCGTCCCCGGCGGCGTTTGGGCTAGAGGAGAGCCTATGACATTCGATTCACGTCATGACCCTGCGCATCTCTATTTCGTCACCGCCACCGTCTGCGGCTGGAAAACGCCTCTTTATTGAACCCGTCTACGCAGACATTGTGCTCGGTTCACTCGACTGGCTGCGCCGTGAAGGGCGGATGACGCACTTTGCTTTTGTGTTAATGCCTTCTCATCTGCATACTATGGTCAAACCAGAAGGTCGCGCGATTGGCGATCTTCTGGACAATTTCGGATCGTATACCGCGCACGCGATCCTTAAACAACTCAGACACAATAAGCGAACCGATCTGCTTCGATTCTTTCACGAACAGCGGCGCGACCAACGCCACCAGCACAGCATCTGGCAGGATATTCAGGCAAAGAATGTGTACTCGCTAGGGTTCCTCCGAGAGAAACTTGAATACATCCACAACAACCCAATAAACAAGGAGTGGCGGCTGGTGAAGGAGCGGGCCGACTATCGCTACTCGAGTGCGTGCTTCTACGACTGCGGCGAGACGCCCGTCATTGACCTTGACGATGTGAGACAGTGGCTGTGAGGGTCCACCATTGCTTCCCGCGCCGCCAGGCCGCCGGGGACGGCGGCCAGAGCGTCTGAATAGTCGTGAATTGCAGATGAGCTGCCGTCAAAGGCTCACACTGCTCCTTGTGCCGTCCTCGGCGCGGCCGCGTCGCCAGAGCGTCCGAGTAGTTGCGCGCCAATTCCCCGTGCGCAAGGCTTACCCGCTTCTCGCGCCGTCCTGTGCGAAGCCTACTCTGCGAAGCGCCCTTTAGGG
>JBOGUH010000137.1:0-1712 GCA_050695975.1 Anaerolineae bacterium | reverse complement strand
GTGTAAATCCGCCTCCCGTTCGATGTGCTCGTTCCACACACCCTGCGCGCTGCCGCGCTCGCGCGAGAGCAGTTCGACGATCAGTCGCCGCGAGCGGCCGGCGCCCGGCTGCGCGACGTGCAGCATGCCGCTGATCGTCTCTCCCAGTTGATACACGGACTTGGGCAGCTCGAGCGTAATCTGCCGGCCCGATTCGTCGTGCGTCTCGATCGACGCGGGCGCGTCGATGAGCGACGGCGCGCCGGCCAGCACGATCAACCCGATCTCCGCGCGCATATCGATGTGCATGGGCAGATCGACCTTGGCTTTCAGCCCGTAGCCGATCTCGGTCAGCAGACCATCGAAACTGGGCGGCAGGTCGGCGGGCAGATCGATCGCAAACGGGAACGTGTGCGTGCCGGCCGGCAGCGTGTCGCCGTCTCGGGCGGGCTTCCATACCTCCAGGGTATGATCGAGCGGATGCGTGCGCGCGATATACACCGGCTCTGCGCCCCAGTTGGTGAATTCAGTGCCGATGGCGTGCAGCGACACGCCGCGCGGATGCTGTTCGGCTGCCAAGGTCAGGACCAGGTTGCCGCGCACGCTTTCGCCGGGCCGGAAGACGGCCTCGGCGTTATCGAGTTCAATGCGGAGTGGTTGGCTAATCGTCGCCTCCACATTCAATGGGACTGGTGATTGCATACATGTTGGGGCGACAGTTGCACTGTCGCCCCGCATCCGTACCGACGTTCGTCCTTTGTCACCCGTCCGTCATTACGGCTCGATCCGACTCCACGCCGGCCCGGCTTCGTGGAAATAGTATCGCTGGTTGTCCGGCGTATTGATCGTCCACGTTCCCGGCCGCCCGATGAAATGTCCCTCCGGATCGAAGAAGCCGCCGCGGCGATATTCGAGGCGGGCGGTGTAGCCTCGTTCGGGCGCGGTGGCCCAGCCCAGCAGATCGCGAACTGTTCCGCCGTAGGAAAAATCCCGCAGCGTTCGCCACACCAGACCGAATCCCCGCACGGGTTGGTACAACCCGCCAGGCGGGACGATCGACGAGTCACTCTCCGGCATGCCGTCGACGAACGCGTCCTCGAACGAGAGCCAGCGGCCGCCCAACGGAATCGTGCTGGTACAGCACGCAGCGATCCAGATGCGCTTGCGATCGCCTCGCCAGATCATAAATCCGCGCTCGAATGATTGAAAAGCGGCTGGCACGTCATTTATCGCCGGAGTGGGGAACGGCGGGAATGTTGGCGCAGGCACAAGCGTCGGCGTCGGGACGATGGGGCTGCCGCCACCGGTTGGAATGATCAGCCGTTTGCCGACACGGATCAAGCCCGGGTTGACGATGTTGTTCGCGCGGGCGATGTCGTATGGGTTCACGCCGAAGCGCCGGCCGATGGCGAACAGCGTATCGCCGCGCTGCACCACGTAGGCAACGGCTGCCGGCTGCGGCGTGGGCGTGCGTGCCGTAGCCGTAGGCGAAGGTGTCGCTGAGGGTGTTGCCGTGATCCGCAGCGGCGCGCTGCTGACCACCGAGTGCGAAAGCAGCGCGATGATCAACCCGGCCAGCAGGGCTAACAGCAGCAGGAGCAGATGATGCCGCTTCACGTTCAGCCTCCTCAGTAGACCTTCCAGGTCGCTTACCACTTCTCGTGACGGGCGATCTCCTCCATCGGCTTACGGCCGCTGCGCTTGAGCACTCGCTCGCGCGGCTTGCCCTCGAT
>JBOGUH010000136.1:0-8589 GCA_050695975.1 Anaerolineae bacterium | reverse complement strand
TCTAAATGCAAAGGCCCATGGAGTCACCATGGGCCTTTGGCGCGTCCTTCGGTTACTGGAGCGTGAGCAGGTAGGCGATCAAATCGGCCAGGTCTTGCGCGGACATGTCGTTGCCCAAGTTAGCCGGCATGACCGACTTGCCATCGGCGGTCACGAACTTCTCACCCGGCACGAGGTAGTCGCCGGGCGCCTGAATCGAATGGCGGAGGTACGTCGCCGCATCCTGGTCGCTGACGGTGGTCGCCGCGCGCGCGCCGATGCCCTCCAGCGCCGGGCCTGTGGTCGGTTCCTGGCCGGTCACCAGCGAGTGACACGCGGAACACGGGGCCGGCTTGCCGCTGGCAAAGCTCACTTCTTTATTCCATAGCTGCTCGCCACGCGCCGGGTCACCCGTCGGAAGTTCGACGGTCAGATCGGATCCGATCGCGTCGGTGAACACAACGGTTGGCTGCGCGCTGACGGAGGCTTGCCACGACAGGATGTAGTTCGTCACGTCCTGAACCTGATCGTCGCGCAGCGGCCCGCCGAAGCGCTGCGCCCACGTCGGCATGTTCTCGGCGAAGACCTCGCCCTTGTCCGCCCAGTACGTCGAGAAGATTGGGCGGCCGGCTGCGACCGTGGACTTGACGAAGTTCTCCGGGGTGTTGGGATAGTTGGCCGCTTTCAGTTCCGGGAAGCGCGTGGCGAACAGGTACGGGTTCAGTTGCGGCCCCTTGCCCGCCACCCCCTCGCCCTTGTCGCCGTGGCAGATAGCACACGATTGCTCGAAGATCGCCGCGCCGGTCTCAACCGACAGGCCGTCTTGCGCGGCCTTGAACACTTGCATGCGGCCGGCGCCTTCCTGCGCTTGCACGTCGAACAGACCTTCGTTGAGCAAAACGTAACCGACGGCGATGAACATCACGATGAACATCAAACCGCCAAGGAAGATTCGAGTGGACATGTGAGTGCCTTTTGGCTGCCTGACCTATTCGCGCGAGTACATCGCGTCGCGATGAGCGTATACCGATTTGACGAACGGTTGGGGCTTGCCGTCCGCATCGACCGGCATGCCGGCCCATTCGATGGTGAGCGTGATCTTGCGCAGCATCGGCACGCCATTCTCGTCCATCACCCAGTTTTCGATCGTGACGATGCCGTGCCCGTTGGTCAGCGGATCCTTCAGGCCCGGGTTCTGGTAGATCTCGATCAGGTGCTGCAGCCCTTCCAGCTTCGCGTGCAGCGGATCAGGGATGCTGCCCTTGAGCGCTTCGAGATCGGCAGTGTCGTATGTGCCGGGCAGCATCTCATCGAAGGGCACGTTGCGGATATCCTCCTCCCCGATCCGCTCCGGCCGCATAAACTCGAACCCGACTTCGATCTGCGGCGGCGAGTTGACCAGGTAGGCCGAGGTGCCCATGAACGACAGGATCACGATGATCCCGACACTGAAGAACGATAGCGACCAGGCGAAGCGGCGCTCCTTGGCGCGGCGGCTGGGATTGTAATCGATGTATCCCAGGAACAGGTGTATCGCGAGCAGGGCGCTTGGCACGAGAACGCCCCACAGCGTCTTGTCGCCCAGCTTGAGCATGCCCTGGATCCATAGGAAGTACCACGGCGCGACGGTATGCAGCGGCGTGACGAGGTGATCGGCGTGGTGCTCGAGCGGCGCGTCGTAGAAGAACGCTGACCCGACGATCATGACGATCAGGGTGAGGCCGAACCACAACATCTCGCTGGTGGCGATGTCGGGCAGGAACGGCACGCGCTTCTCCGGCGGCACTTTGCGCGCCGTGTCTTCGCCCAGCTTCTCCAGCTCCGGCGGCAGCGAGTGGCCGTGGCGGATGACCTTGTAATAGTGAACGAACAAGAACAGGATCAGGATGAGCGGGAACACGAACACGTGCAGCAGGTAAAAGCGCAGCAGGCCGCCCGCGCCGATCTCCAGACCGCCGCGCAGCAGCAGGCCGACCGCCTCGCCGACGATCGGCGGCGGGGCGGCGTCGGCCATGCCGGCGCCGATCGTCACCGCCCACAACGCCAGCTGATCCCACGGCAGCAGGTAGCCGGTGTAGGATAGGAACAGCGTGCTGAACAACAGGATCACGCCGGTGGCGTACGTGAACTGGCGCGGTTTCTTGTACGAGCCCGTCAGGAACGTGCGCCACATGTGCAGCGCGACGATGATAACCATGAATTCTGCCGCGAACCGGTGAATGTCGCGCACCAGCAGGCCGAGCGGCACGTTGCTCAGGATGCGCAGCATGTCGCCGTAGGCGGCTGTCGGTGACGGCGTGTAGAAGACCATCAGGAACAGGCCGGTGATGGTCTCGACCAGGAACAGCGCGGTCGAGAGCAGGCCGAGGCGGAAGGTCGGATAAATCCTGGTGACCGCTACGTGATAGAACGTCGGCCACATGTGGAAGAACGCGCCTTCGGTGTGCGGCTTGACGCGTGGGTTGGGCTTGGGCGCCGGGTCGCCGCGCAGCACGCCGCGCATGGCGTTGATGTCCAGCCCAGGGGTGAAGCGCTCGACGGATTCGTTGATCTTGATCGCGATCGTACGCAGCAGGCCGTGCTGCTTGCGCATCTCGTTGAGGGTGTAGAAAGGCTCGATCTTCATCTCCCATCCTCCTTGCGGTCAGGAAACCTTGCGAACCCTAACCCCCATACGGGGGCAGGCGGGCGTTCCAGGGTTCTAAAACCTCCGCCAGGTTACCCATGTCCACCTGAGCGCCTAGGCCGCCGGATCGGGCTTGGGCGGGCCGCCGAGTATTCTCTTGCTGGTCTTCACGATCACGCGCAGCCCGCCAGCATTGGCCGGTAGCGGAAGCGGATCGCCGTTTTCTGGCGTCGTGGCGACCGCGTTGCCGGCCTCGTCCATGAGTTCCACAATGAAGCGATCCAGGCCGCGGGGCGCCGGGCCTTCCTGCAGGATCTTGGTGCCGTCCTGGTGGAACTTCGATCCGTGGCACGGGCACTCGAAGCGCTCTGTCGACTGTTCAAACTTGTACAGGCAGCCCAGGTGTGTGCACACCTTGTAGATCGCCATCAGGCCTTCTTTGCCCTGGCCCTTGGCGGCTTCCTTCGGCCCGATGTTGAGCAGCCACGTTTTCGCTTGAGGGAAATCGGCAGGCTCGCTGTCAGGCGGCGGCAGGATCTCATTCAACGCGCCCAGATCGAAGTCCGAGCCGAACTCGCCTTCGCGGAAGCGTGGCAGCGAGAAGATGTAGGCGCCTATCCCGAACTCGGCCAGGAACAACGAGATCGCCGCGCCCCAGACGTAGTTGAGGAACTCGCGGCGGGTAATGCCCTGGCCTTGATTCATAGTCGCTTCGGCCATGTGATCGGGCCTCCTTAAAATGAACTGAGCGTGGTTTTGGAGCGTGGGGATTATAACCGCCGGGGAACATAATAAGCAAGCTGATGATGCCCATATCTGCTCCCGGTGTTTTATCGCCCCGGTTGCAATTTATATCACAAAGGTTCGGGCATGTCAACGCTGTCCTTGACAGTTCAATGCAGTCGCGGGCATAATAGCCGCGCTTGTAATTAAGTTCCTTGAGTTCCTTCAGTTCCCCTGCGACCCTCAAGGAGCTCAAGGAACTGAAGGAACTCGAAGGTCACGTCACGCCTGGATGGACTTATGCAGTCTAGCCAGATCGATCAAACGCTCGAAGCGATCCGCAGCGCGCTCGACCGAGATGCGCTGGACGATGCGATCGCGCTCATCGAGAATCTGCGCGCTCCTGATCAGGCCGAAGTCTTCAACGAGTTGGAGCTGGAAGATCAGACGGCGCTGCTGCCGCGTCTCGATCCGGATGACTCGGCCAACATCCTCGAAGAGCTGGAAGACGAGGACGCCGCTGAGATCGCCGAACAACTCGATGCAGATACGCTGTCGCGCATTGTCGACGAGATGGAGCCGGATGAGGCGGCCGACCTGCTGGGCGATCTGCCCAGAGATCAGGCCGATCGGGTGTTGGCCCGACTCGAAGATCCCGACGAAGTCCGCCCGCTGCTGATCCATCCCGACGAGACGGCGGGCGGGCGCATGACCAGCAGCTTTCTTGCGCTGCGCCGGCGGATGACGGCGCAAGAGGCGATCGAAGCGCTGCGCAACTGGGCGCCGGACGAAGAGTTCAACTATTACCTGTTCGTCGTCGATCGCGACAACATCCTGCGCGGCGTCGTCTCGCTGCGCAAATTGATCACCGCCGAGCCGAGCGCGCCCGTCCATTCGATCATGGCCCCCGATGTGATCAGCGTGCTGGCCGGCACCGATCAAGAAGAAGCCGCGCGCCTGATGACGCGCTACAGCCTGCTCGCGCTGCCGGTGGTGGATCAGGCCGGCCATTTGCTGGGGATGATCACGCACGATGATTTGGTGGAGGTGATCGAAGAAGAGGCGACCGAAGACATCTACCGTCTGGGCGGTGTGCCAGACCAGGAGCGCGCCCTCGGCCCGGTGCGCGCGTCGGTGCGCCGGCGCCTGCCGTGGCTGTACATCAATATGGTGACTGCATTTCTGGCGGCCTGGGTGATCAGCCAGTTCAGAGAGACGATCGAGCGCGTGGCAGTGCTGGCCGCGTTTCAGGCGATCGTCGCCGGGCAGGGTGGCAATGCCGGGACCCAGGCACTCACCGTCATGGTGCGCAGTATCGCGTTGGGCGAGGTCGAACTGCGCGACGTATGGAGGACGCTGCTGAAAGAGGTAGCGGTCGGATTGATCAATGGCATCTGCGTCGGACTAGTCGTCGGATTGATCGCGATGGCTCTGCAGGGCAAGCCGGCGCTGGGCCTGGTCATCGGTCTGGCGATGGTCGGCAACATGCTCACCGCGAGTTTCGCCGGCGCGCTGGTGCCGGTCGTCCTCAAGCGGCTCAAGATCGATCCGGCGCTGGCTTCGGGTGTGATCGTCACCGCCATTACGGATATGACCGGCTTTGCGCTCTTCCTCGGCCTGGCCACGCTATTCCTCCAATGGCTCCTCTAACGCCACCTGCTCTCATCGCGACTTCGTCCGAGTTCCAGGCGATGCTGCGCCAGCTGCGTGGGCAGTCGCCGGTTGCCGTCGATACCGAATCAAACAGCCTGTATGCCTATCAAGAGAAGGTATGCCTGGTGCAGATCTCGATCCCCGGCGCGGACTTTCTGATCGATCCGCTGCCGCCCTCGATCGATGTCAGCCGGCTCGGCCCACTGTTCGCCGACGCCTCGGTCGAGAAGGTGTTGCACGCCTGCGAATACGACGTGATCAGCCTGCGGCGCGACTTCGGCTTCACGTTCGCCAACCTGTTCGATACGATGTGGGCCGCCCGTATCCTGGGCTGGCCGCGGGTCGGGCTGGCCGACATCCTCAAAGAACGATTCGGCGCGACGCTCGACAAACGCTGGCAGCGATTCAACTGGGGACAGCGCCCGCTCCCGCCCGAGGCGCTGGCCTACGCTCGACTGGACACGCACTACCTCCTCCACCTGCGCGACGCGCAGCTGGGCGAACTGCGCGAGCGCGATCGGCTTGACGAAGCGCGCGAAGTGTTCGCCGATCTGGCGCAAGCGGAGGCCCTACCGCGCGAGGAGGCGGACCACCGCGACGGCTTCTGGCGCGTCAAAGGCGCGCACGATCTGGACGCCGTTGGCCGTGCGGTGCTGCGCGAGCTGTACCTGTACCGCGACGGCGAAGCGCGCCGCCTCGATCGCCCGCCGTTCAAAGTCATCGGCGATCGGACCCTGATCGAAATCACCAACCTGCGCCCGACGCAGCTGGGCCACCTGCGCCGCGTGCCAGGCATGACCGAAAGGCAGATCGCGCGGCATGGCCATAACCTGCTCCTGGCTGTGGCCCGCGGCAAGAAAGCGGAATCGCCTCGGCTGCCGCCACGCAAATCGATCGACCCGTCTGTGCTGGAGCGTTACGAACGCCTGCGCGAATGGCGCAAGCGGGTCGCGTCGGAACGAGGCGTGGAAGCCGATGTGATCGTCGGCAACGCTGCGCTGATGGCGCTGGCCCGCCGGCGCGTGCACGACGAAAGCGACCTGGAAGGCATCGCCGGTCTGGGCGCGTGGCGGCGCAAGACCTATGGGCTCGCCCTTATCGAGACACTGCGTCGATCTTAGAGCGCATTTGAAAATTGCTCGTAGCCCGCGTCCCTTCGGCTACGCTTAGGGCAGGCCTCGCGGGCGTTACCAACCGCGCGGACGCGGTTGGAAAGCATTTTCAAACAGGCTCTTAGATTGCGGATGTCGGATTTTCGACTGTCGATTTGAAGAAACGTCCGTCAATCCAAAATCCTCAATTCACAATGTGGAGGCGCAATATGGAGCTTCGGTTTTGGGGAGCCGCGCGCACCGTCACCGGCTCGATGCATCTGCTGACGATCAACGGCAAGCGCCTGCTGCTGGACTGCGGGCTGTATCAAGGCAAGCGCAGCGAGGCGTACGACCGCAACAAGGATTTGCCGTTCAACGCCGCGTCGATCGATGCGTGCATCCTGTCGCACGCGCACATCGACCATTCGGGCGCGCTGCCGGTGCTGGTCAAGAGCGGCTTTCGCGGCAGCATTTACGCCACCTCGGCCACGCGCGACCTGTGCGCGGCAATGCTGCTCGACTCGGCGCACATCCAGGAGAGCGACGTGCGCCACGTCAACAAGCGCCGCGCCGAAAAGGGCGAGCCCCCGTTCAAGCCGTTGTATACCCGCGTCGACGCCGTCGAAGCGCTCACCCACTTCGTCAGCGTAGAGTATCATCGCACGTTCGAGCCGCTGCCCGGCGTGCAGGCTCTGTTCCGCGACACCGGGCACATCCTCGGCTCGGCGATGGTCATCCTCGACGTGGAGGAGCGCGGAACGCGGCGCCGGATCGTGTTCAGCGGCGATCTCGGACGCAAGAACCTGCCCATCTTGCGCGATCCCGAATCAATCGATCGGGCCGACGTGCTGATCACGGAAGGCACGTACGGTGGACGCTTCCACAAGCCGATCGAGAATGCGCAAAACCAGCTGGCCGACACCATTTCGCTCACGATCCAGCGCGGCGGGCTGATGATCGTGCCCTCCTTCGCCGTCGGGCGGACGCAGGAATTGGTCTACGACCTGCACCGATTAGTCGAAGCGAATCGCCTGCCGTCGATCCCGATCTTCGTGGACAGCCCGCTGGCGATCAACGTGACCGAGGTTTTCCGCCAACACCCCGAAGTGTACGACCGTGAGACGATGGAGTTCATGACCGAAATGAATGGACGTGACCCGTTCGGGTTCTCGCGGCTGACGTATGTCCGCGACGCGGAGCGATCCAAGGCGCTGAACGAGCGGCGTGAGCCGGCCGTGATCATCGCCGCGTCGGGCATGTGCGAGGCGGGCCGCGTGCTGCATCACCTCAAGCACCACGTGGGCGATTCACGCAACACGGTGATGTTCGTCGGCTACCAGGCCGAGAACACGCTCGGCCGCAAGCTGCTGGACGGTTGGAAGCGCGTGAAAATCTTCGGCGACGAGTACGACGTGGCAGCCGAGATTGTCAAATTGGAAGGCTACAGCGCCCATGCCGATCACGACGGGCTGGTGGCTTTCGCGCACAATATGGCGCAGCGGCCGGATCAGACCTTCATCGTCCACGCGGAGTTGGAAGCGGCCGAGGCGCTGCGCAAAGGGCTGATCGGCATCGGACTGGGGAACGTGTCGATACCCGATCGGGGCGACATCGCCGAAGTTCAATGAACCTGGTGATTATTCACATCTCACCACGGAGGCACAGAGAACACAGAGAAAGCCTTCTTGAAATCTCCGTGAACTCCGTGTCTCTGTGGTTAGACCGGTTGTACACCATCATCAGAATGAAGCTCTTGGCGAAGCAAAGTCGGCGTGTTATAATGCGCTCCATCGCCACGGAGGGGTGCCAGAGTGGACGATTGGGGCGGTCTCGAAAACCGTTGTAGCCCTACGGGTTACCGTGAGTTCGAATCTCACCCCCTCCGCCAGCCGGCCCTTGATCGTAAGGGCCGTTTGTTTCACCTGAGTTCCTTCAGTTCCTTAAATTCTTGGGCGCCGCACGGCTCAAGGAACTGAGGGAACTAACTTGAGATGAGGAGGATAACGTGTCACAGTTAGATGCGTTTCGACGACAGAAAGACGATTTCTTCAAGCACGATCTGCATTCGCCGCTAGTGCCCGACCAGCGCAAAGTGTTCGGCGGCTTGACGTATTATCCCGAGAATCCGGCGCTGAGGATCATAACCCAGATCGAGGAACACACAGAGAAGCAACCGGTCACGATGATCACCAGCACCGGCAGTGTGCAGGAGTACCTCAAGTACGGTCAGTTCACGTTTGAAGTGAGCGGACAGAAGGCCACGCTGCAAGTTTACCAGGATCCCGATCAAGGCAGCTTCTTCCTGCCCTTCGTCGATGCGACGGCCGGCGAAGAGACGTACGAAGCGGGCCGCTATCTAGAGATCGAACCTGAACCCGATGGGCGATTCTTGATTGATTTCAATTACGCTTATAATCCATATTGCGCGTATAATGAGAACTGGAGCTGCCCGATTCCTCCCAAGGAGAACCGGTTATCGGTGAGGATCGAGGCAGGGGAGAAGAAGTTCAAACC
>JBOGUH010000135.1:0-1626 GCA_050695975.1 Anaerolineae bacterium | reverse complement strand
CGTCGAGTCCAAGCCGAATGCGTTCACGCTGCGACTGAACAACGGCCTGCTGGAAGAGTTCAAGATCGGGCTGGTGGAAGGCTTTGTCGAGATCGCCGGCGGCAAGCCGAGCGTGGCAGCCCGGCCGGACGGCACGTACCACGTAACGTGGGAAATCCTCAAAGACACGCCGCAGCCGTCCAAGATGGCGCTGTTCATCAACGCCGCTCGCCTGCCATTCTTGACTGCGACGGCAATCCCTGTTCTGCTGGGGACAGCCATTGCCTGGAAGGATGGCTTTCTGAACTTGCCATGGTTCCTGCTGACGCTGGCCGGCGTGGCCTGTTTCCACATCGGCACCAACGTGATCAACGATTACTTCGACTTCGGCAGCGGCGCCGACAACGTCAACCTCACGCCCACGCCCTTCGGCGGCGGCTCGCGCGTGATCCAGCGCGGCCTGATGGCGCCGCAGGATGTCCGCAATCTGGCGATCGTATTCTATGCACTCGGCACAGCGGTCGGGATTGTGCTGGTTTCCCTGCGCGGGGTTGAAGTGCTGGCGCTCGGCGTGGCCGGTTTCCTGGCAGGTTTCCTCTACACGGCCCCGCCGTTCCGACTGGCGCATCGGGGTCTTGGCGAGCTGATGGTGGGGCTGGGCTTTGGGCCGATCATCGTGGTCGGCACATACTTCGTCCAGACCGGGCGCTGGAGCGCCGAAGCGTTTTACGCGTCGCTCCCGGTTGCGCTGTTGATCACGGCGGTGCTGTACATCAACGAATTCCCGGACAAGCCGTGGGACGCTAAGGTTGGCAAGTGGACGTTGATTGTGCGCCTGTCATCGTCGGCGGCGATCAACGGCTACCTGGCGATCGTGCTTGCCGCCTACGCCGTCATCGTCGTCGGCGTGATCGCGCGTGTGATGCCGGTCGCCACGCTGCTGGGTCTGCTCACCCTGCCAATGGCGTTCCGCGCCTTCAACACGCTGCGCCGGCATTACGCCTATCCCTACCGGCTGATCCCGGCCAACGCGACGACGATCTTCCTGCATCTGCTGACCGGCCTGCTGCTGTTCGCCGGTTACGTCATCGGCGGGATCATCAAGATGTGATCGCCAGATCGCCGCGCGGCGCGGCGTCACATTTCGAACGGGGCAGAGGACGCACGGGCAGCGCATGCCGGTCCTTTGTCCCGTTTTTCATTCCAGCGGCTCAGCCGCACTCGCCATCTGTTACGTCGGCGGTCGCCGGGCGAATCGCTGACTCGCGGGTTCGCTGATGCGCCGGGCGCACTTCAGAAAAGTGGCGAGTTGTATCGAGCTGAAGTCGCTCATAGACCGCGTCCTCGCGGTCGTATCGGACGTTGCCGGACAGCGTCAGAGCCGCCCGCGCGGACGCGGGCGGAGAGCAGCTCGCCACAAGATTGAAATGCGCCTTGATGCGCCCTGCGCTTGGCGCAGGACACGGATACTGTGTATAATCGGACTCTGCCCACATCTTTCATCGTTGGAGGTGCCCGATGGCTAACAGGCCCAGCCCGACGGTATCGACAGACGTCGTGACGGATCTCATCGCGCGCTATGGCCGGCAGGCGATTCAGCTGTTCGCTGCCCTTGCCGGCGCGACCGGGGTGTTCTATGCCATTGGG
>JBOGUH010000134.1:0-2055 GCA_050695975.1 Anaerolineae bacterium | reverse complement strand
CAGCCGTTCGGCGCGTTCGGCGTCGATGCCCCAGCGGCGCATCAATGCCTCGCGCACCTGCCCGAGAGTCAAGGGCCTGAGCGCGATCACCTGGCAGCGCGAGACGATCGTCGGCAGCAGCACATCGGCCTCGGGCGCAATCAGGATCACCACCACGTTTGACGGCGGCTCTTCGAGCGTCTTGAGCAGCGCGTTCATCGCTTCGAGCGTGGCGCGCTCGAAGTCTTCGAGGATCGCCACGCGCCTCCGCGCTTCGAGCGGCGACAGTGACAGTTCGCGCTGCAGGTCGCGAATCTGATCGATCTTCAGCCGGTCGCCGTCTGGCGCGACGACGCGCACGTCGACGTGCGTGTCCGATGCGATGCGGACGCAGGCGCGGCAGACACCGCAGGGACGCGACTCGCCAGTGCAGTTGCTCGCCATGGCCAGCGCGCGGGCCAGCGTCGCCCTGCCGACGTGGGAAGGGCCGGTGATCAGATGGGCGTGGCTCAGGCGGTCCTCGTCGATGGCGCGGCGAAGCTGATTCACGGCCCAATCGTGTCCCACGACGGGCCAGGCGGCATTTAGGGAATCGTTCATCGTGTGCGATTGTAACCGCGACGGATACGAACCGCAAGCGCGCATCTCCACAACGCTCAAGCCGCCGTCCCCGGCGGCGTACCCCGCGCCGAGGACGGCGCAGGGAGCAAGATGACGCGAGGGAGTGGGTTCGCAAGTTGGGGTTGCCGTGCGCCTGGATGTGTGATAAATTAGTGGCGCACCATATCACCTTACAACCGGGGGGCCATCATGGGCGGATCATTCAAAATCGCGACCGTGCGCGGGATCGACATCAAGATCCACGTCACGTTCTTTCTCATCCTGGTATACGCCGCGATCGTGTTCGGGTCGAATGGGCGCGGCGTAAACGGCGCCCTCTTCGGCATTGTCGCCACACTGCTGCTGTTTGCGTGTGTGGTGCTGCACGAATTGGGCCACAGCCTGGTGGCTCAAAACTACGGCATCACCGTGCGCGACATCACGCTGTGGCCGATCGGCGGCGTCGCGCGGCTGGAGCGCATCCCCGACAAGCCGGCCCAGGAATTCTGGATCGCCATCGCCGGGCCGGCCGTGAACTTCGTCATCGTCGGCCTGATCTTCATCATCGCCCGGGTGTTGGCCAGCACCCAGGTGGGATTTGATGTAAGCGGGCTCGAGCGCGGGATGCTTCAATTGCAGGTCCCCAGCCTGCTGGCCTATCTGTTCACGGCGAACTTGTTCCTGGGCGTCTTCAATCTGATTCCGGCGTTCCCAATGGATGGGGGACGCATCCTCCGCGCGCTGCTGGCGTCGCGCATGGACTACACGCGGGCGACGGCGATCGCGGTCGCGATTGGTCAGAACCTGGCGCTGCTGGCCGGACTGTACGGCTTCTTGACCGGACAATTCTTCCTGGTGTTGATCGCGATCTTCGTCTTCATGGGCGCCGGAGCGGAAGGGCAGATGGTGCAGGTGAAGAGCGTGCTGGAGGACTTGAAGGTGCGCCAGGCCTTCACCCGCAAAACCGAGGCGCTGGATCCGGACGATCGCTTGACGCGCGCCGTCGATCTGACGCTCGGCTCGTTCCAATCCGACTTCCCGGTGTGCCGGGCCGGCGAGCTGGTCGGGCTGCTGACCAAGACCGATCTCATCTCCGCGCTGCAGCAGCGTGGCTCGAACACTTTCGTCGTCAGCGTGATGCGCAAGGAGTTCCCGACGATCGGCCTGGACGACAGCCTGTTCAAGGCGCAGCAGGCGATGGTCGAGAACCGCATCGAAGCGGTGCCGGTGATGGAGAGCGGCCAGTTCCGCGGGCTGCTGACGCTGCAAGACGTGGACGAGGTGTTCCGGCTGTTGAGTGTCAGCCCGCAGCTGCTGCGGGCGCGCAAGGCGATGACGGAGGAACCGATCGTCTAACAGCGTTCGGGCCGCAGTTGAACCGCGGCCCGAACGCTGTTAGACGATCGGTTCCTCCATCATCGCCTTGCGCGCCCGCAGCAGCTGCGGGCTGACACTCAACAGCCGGAACACCTCGTC
>JBOGUH010000133.1:0-1530 GCA_050695975.1 Anaerolineae bacterium | reverse complement strand
CCCCACGCCACCCCGTCGACCAACTGATCGCTCGGGCCGAGCAACAGTGCCTCGTCACCCGTGGTCGTCCGCGTGAAGGTGACGGCGCTCGTCCAGCTCAGATACGGCGACATGCGGTTGACACCAGAGATGCCGTCGAAGAAAGCAAAATTCGGATCGTATCCGAAACGATTATAGAAGCCGGCGAACGTGCCGGCGATATGGATCTTTTGTCCCGGTGCGATGCTAGCCGCGACCGGGAAACTCCACATGCCGTCGAACCCGAAGCCCCCGCCGCCCTGCGTTTCTTCATCGCCAATTTTGTAGCTGCTCAGCGAAACTGTGATCGCAGTCGGGTTATAGATCTGCACCCACTCGTCGACGCCGGGCGTGCCCAAGTAGAAGACTTTGCTGATTAGCAGGTGATTGGCTGATGGCCTCAAGTTCTTGAAGAGGATTGGCAAGTAGACGCGCGATTGAAAAGCCCAATCGTATTCGAACATCGCGCGCAGCGTGTCGTAAGCAGCGCCCGACTCCACGTGCAGCGCGATCTCGCGGTTGGCTTTGCTGGACGTCTCCGTGCCATTGAGGCTGCCGATGTGCACAACCTTGCGCCCTCCAACATCGAAGAGAACCAGCTTATTGTGAATGCCGCCCAGCGTCGGATTGGCGCGCCGCACTTCCAGATTGCTCATCAAGGTCGGGCTGAGCGTGCGCAGCGATTCGAGGTAGACACGCGTCGCTTCGTTGCTCGTCGGCGATGTCTCATCGTCGAAGAAGCTGTCGAGCAGCAGGCGGACGTGCGCGCCGCGCGAGGCGGCGCCGATCAGCGCTCGCAAGCGGAGGTTGGGATCGTCCGTCGGGTTGCTGCTCGATGCGCCCCAGTGGGGCGGCTCGTCCAATTGCTCGACATCAATCGTATCGCCTGGCCCGGCCTGCGCGATCCAGCCGAGGAGCGAATCGGTCGTGCGCAGGCTGCTTTCAGGCGAGGTCAGCACTTCGAAAGTGAGTGGCGCGCTCACACTCAGCGGCGCGGGGTAGCGAATCTGATATCCGCTGCCGCCGCTCGTGACCATCGGCGTGAAGCCCAAAGGCGGATCGCCATAAGTCGGGTGACCGCTGGTCCAGGGGAAGATGTCGCGATGGTTGGCGGGATCGAAGTCGGCGTTCCAGATTTGTAGCGCGCGCCAGACAACGCCCGGCGCGTCGGTGACCAGATACGCACCGCGCTGGCCGAGCGTGCCGTCAGCCGGGTCGTCGTAAGGCAGGCTGCGCGGGCTGAGGTTCTCCGAGCCGATCGCTGCGACGGCATCGTCGACGAGGATCAGCTTGACGTGCATGTAATCGTATCGATCGTAAATGTCCGATGCGCTGTCGTTGATCATGAACCAGCAGTCGCCGCCGGCGCTCTCGATCTGCCAGCAGATCCACAACTCGTGATCGTCGATGCCACCGACCGGCCCGCCTTCCAGCAGCACGGTCACGCTGACGCCGTAGGTCTGCATCGTTCGCGTGAGCACGCCGGCCAGCGCGACATTCTCAAACGAGTGC
>JBOGUH010000132.1:0-11298 GCA_050695975.1 Anaerolineae bacterium | reverse complement strand
CAATGGAGCTGGCCCGCGCTTTCAAACAGTATTCCCGTGGGACGCGGACCGAGTGTTGGTTTGGGCTCAAGCGTGAGTGTAGCCGTTACACGAGCAAGAGTCGATTCGACACCGGCAGTCGCCGCTGTTTCCGTTGCAGGTGTAGGGACGGAGGCCGGCTGTGGCTCGCTCGTGGTCTGTGACCCTCTTGCGGACGAGAATAGCCCGATCAGCACAATGGTCAGCCCAAGCAGCAATGCGATGCCGATGAGCGCCTGTAGGAAGTTCCTGGCTCGTGCCATGTTTATTCTCCTGGCAAGCCTGCCACATTGCTTGGAAAGCAAGACGTCGAACCGAATCCACGGACTTGCTGTGGGCCTTCCACGTTCGACGCTTGAGTGTGTGTTGTGAACGGCCACATTTTAGCACAAGAGGGGGGCTGTCAATAGCTGGAAGGCCACGATTTCATGACGGATGTTTGCCGCGATTGGGGAAGTTGGGTATAATCCGTATGAGAAATCTATCACGTTTGACCGAGGGCAGGTTTGCGGGCGCTGATTACGGGCGTGGCCGGGTTCGCAGGCGGGCATCTTGCCGAGTATCTCATGGCGGCGACGGATTGGGACGTGTGGGGCAATGTCCGGGAGGCCGAAAGCCTGCGATCCGTCATGCCGGGCGTCCGTGCCGTCGTCGCCGATCTGCGCGATCCGCTGACGGCGATTGATTTGGTAGACTCGTCTCAACCCGATTTCGTCTTTCACCTCGCGGCCCAGGCGTTCGTTCCGCAGTCGTGGATCGACCCTTGGGACACATACGAAACGAATCTGCTTTCGCAGATTAATCTGCTCGACGCGCTGGTCGAGCGCGGCAGCGCGGCGCGTGTGCTGGTCATCGGATCGAACGAGGAATACGGCTTAGTTGCGCCCGATCAATTGCCGCTGCGCGAAGACGGCCCGCTGCGTCCGTACACTCCCTATGCTGTGAGCAAGGTCGCCCAGGACTTCATCGGCCTGCAATATGCTCTCGGCCGCCAGCTGCCGGTCGTGCGTGTGCGGCCGTTCAATCACATTGGCCCACGCCAGAGCGAGAAATTTGTGGCCTCGGACTTCGCCAAGCAGATCGCGTCGATCGAAGCCGGACGGGCGCCGCCCGTGATCAAAGTAGGCAACCTGGCCGCGCAGCGCGATTTCACAGACGTGCGCGACATGATGCGCGCGTATCGTTTGGCGCTGGAGCAGGGCGAGGCCGGCGAAGTCTACAACATCGGATCGGGTACGCCGCGCAGTATTCAGCACGTGTTGGACATCCTGCTCGGCTTCAGCGCCGAGGCGATCCGGGTCGAAGTCGATCCCGGTCGGATGCGGCCGGCCGATACGCCGATCTCATACTGCGATGCGAGCAAATTCACCGCCCGCACCGGCTGGCGGCCGGCGATCCCCTTCGAGCAGACCTTGCGAGACGTGCTGGATGATTGGCGACACAGGGTGGGTAGGGGCGAACCCTTGCGGTCGCCCGCTTGAGGAGATAAACAGAACCCCATGAGCAAACCCGTCGCGTTAATCACAGGCTTGACCGGCCAGGATGGCAGTTATCTTGCCGAGTTTCTGCTCGATCGAGGCTACGACGTGGTCGGCATGGTGCGCCGCACCAGCATCATCAACCTCGACCGCATCGAGCACATCCAGGATCGCATCACCCTGGTGCAGGGCGACTTGCTCGACGAGGTGTCGCTGATCGGCATTCTGCGCGAGTTCAAGCCGAACGAGGTGTACAACCTGGCGGCGATGTCGTTCGTGCCCACCTCGTGGCAGCAGCCGGTGCTCACCGGCGAATCGACCGCGCTCGGCGTCACGCGCATGCTCGACGCAATTCGCGTGGTCGATCCCAAGATTCGCTTCTACCAAGCCAGCTCCTCGGAAATGTTCGGCAAGGTGCAAGAAGTGCCGCAGACGGAGAAGACACCTTTTTATCCACGCAGCCCGTACGGCGTCGCTAAAGTCTATGCCCACTGGATCACCGTCAACTATCGCGAATCCTACGGGCTGCACGCCACCTCGGGCATCCTGTTCAACCACGGTTCGCCGCGGCGCGGGCTGGAGTTTGTCGAGCGCAAGATCTCGCAGGGCGTCGCATCGATTCAGCTGGGCAAGATCGACCAGCTCCACCTGGGCAATCTCGACTCCCATCGCGACCTGGGGTTTGCCGGCGATTACGTCCGCGCGATGTGGCTGATGGTGCAGCATGACCAGCCCGACGATTTTGTGATCGCCACGGGCGAGACGCACTCCATCCGCGAGATGTGCGACGTTGCGTTCAAAGTAGTCGGCTTGAACTACGAGGATTACGTGGTGAGCGATCCGCGCTTCTACCGCCCGGCCGAAGTCGATCTGCTCGTCGGCGATCCCAGCAAGGCCGGTCGGGTGCTGGGCTGGGAGCCGACGGTCAGCTTCAAGGAACTCATGGCGATGATGGTCGAGGCCGACCTGAAAGCCATGTCCGACGGCAAGCACTTCCCGGACCTGACCGAGATCACCCGACTAAAGAGATAAGGCTCTTGTTCAGAACAAGTGATAGCCCACTGCTCTCAGCCCGCGTCCTCGCGGGCGTTGCCCACCGCGAGGCCTGCCCTGCGAAGTCCCCGACCGAAGGGAGTGGGGAGCAGAGCCGAAGGGTCGAAGGGGCAGCCGAAGGGACAAGCTGGGCGAGCATCTACACTTGTTCTATACATGGGCCAAAAGATAATTGGAGTGCGAAGCACAGCCATGCATGCGAAATTCAGCTGCCAGGAATTTGCGGCGAAGCTGGGCGCGAACGGCGACCCGAAATTGAACGCAGCCGCCGACTTTGCGGCGCGCCTTCTGAACGGGCCGGTAGGTGACGGCGTGGCGCGCAGGGCTTCGCCGCCCACCCGATCGATCACATCTTCGTCTACCCGGCGTCCCGGCTGATCGAGTATCGGTGTTGGATCGTCGACACGCCACTGGCCCGTCAGGCTTCCGATCATCTGCCCGTGGTGGCCGACGTCACCGTCGCCTGAACGGCTGCGCGGCGGGGAAAGGGATATTTAGGTTCGGTGATGACACAGATCAAGTTGTTCGGAACAGACGGCATTCGGGCCGAGGTCGGTACCTGGCCGCTTGTGCCGGAGGTTGTGCTCCAGCTAGGGCTGTCGGCTGCCCGTGTGCTGCGCGACGAGAGCGAGCCGGGAGACACCATCCTCATCGGCCGCGACACGCGCCAGTCGAGCCCGATGCTCCAGAGCGCATTGACCGCCGGGCTGCTAGCCGGCGGCGCGACGGTGATCGATGCCGGGGTGATCACCACGCCGGGTGTCGCCTACCTGGCGCGCTGGCTGGGCGCAGCCGCCGGCGTCATGATTTCCGCTTCGCACAACCCGGTCCACGAAAACGGCATCAAGTTTTTCAACCGCGACGGCCTGAAGCTATCCGAGACGCTTGAAGCTGAAATTGAGCGGGAGCTGAAAGCATCTGGCGAGACGCACGCCGCTCGGCAGTTCGGCCGCTCGATCGACGGGAAGGGCATGCACGAGCTGTATGTGAAAAGCCTGCTGGCCGAACACCCCGACCTCAGGCTCGACGACCTGGCGCTGGTGCTCGACTGCGCCAACGGCTCCGCATCCTGGTTTGCGCCTGAGTGCCTGGCACGAATCGGCGCGCGTGTGATCGCGATTCACGCCTCGCCGACTGGCCTGAATATCAACGAGTATGCCGGCTCCGAATACACTCGTCGGCAGCCCGAGGAACTGGGACGCTTGGTGCAGCAGTACAACGCGAATTTCGGGCTGGCGTTCGACGGCGATGCCGACCGCGTTGTGTTTGTCGATGAGCACGGCGGGATCGTCGACGGCGATCACATGCTGGGCATTCTATCCCGCTACTTTGACGAACGGCGCCAGTTGCTGGCGCGCACGATTGTGACGACCACCATGCGCAACGGGGGTCTGGTCCGGTATGCCCAGGCACGCCAGCTGCAGATGCAGGAGACGCCGGTGGGTGATAAGTACGTGGTCGGGAAGCTGTTGGACCTCCAGAGCTCTGCGCCCGGGCCAAACGTGTATGTTCTCGGTGGGGAGCAGGCCGGGCACGTAGTGTTGATGGATCGAGATCACACCACGGGCGATGGGATCCGTACCGCGCTGTTTATCATTCGGGCATTCGTGGAATCTGGAGCGCATTCCCTAGCCGAGCTGGCGAGCATCGTTCAGAAAATACCGCAGGTCATCGCCTCCGCCTATGTCGGGCACGGCCCGCGTCTCGATCGGGCGGCTCTCGACGATCTGGAGTCCCAGTGCCGGATGGACCTCCCTGCGCTCAAACGCGTGCATCTGCGCTACTCCGGTACTGAAACCCAGTTCCGAGCGATGCTCGAGGCGGACGAGCAGATGCCGGAGGCGGACTTGGCGCGAACCGCGTGGCACATCTGCCGGCGCATTCAGACGGCGGCGGGTGTCGATGAGGGGTTTCTGGAGATTCTGAGCTGCTCGCGCGGAGGGTTGCTGTCGCCCTCGGAACTGTAGGCCGGGACGATCGACGAGATTGAGTGATCTGCGTCTCATGCATATCGCACACGTGGCGCTCTGGACCAACGATCTGGAGCGGCTCAAATCGTTTTACGAGACCTACTTTGGGGCGCACGCGGGCGAAAAGTACGTCAACTCCCGCAAGCGATTCGAGTCGTACTTCCTGACGTTCGCCTCCGGCGCTCGACTGGAGCTGATGCGAAAGCCCGACCTGATCGAGCGGAGCGACACACCGCTCGCGGGATACACGCACCTGGCTTTCTCAGTCGGCTCCAAGCAGCAGGTTGATGAGTTAACCGCACAACTACAGGCGACGGGTTGCCGGGTTGTCGACGGACCCCGCTACACGGGCGATGGTTATTACGAAAGCAGTGTACTGGATCCCGACGGCAACCCGATCGAAATCACCATATAGACGCAGCCGGCCGGTCTTACCGACGAGAGACTTAGCCAGAGAAATCGAGAAGGAGTAGCTCATGCCGCATGAACTCACGTCTACCCAGATTGGCGATGATTTTGTCAAACTCAACCGAGCCTTGACCTGGGCCGAGAATCTTGAAGCGTGGCGGCCCGCGGATCAGGCGATGCAGGAGCTTCTGGGAGCTTTGGAGTCGGCGATCGATAATGGCGCGCTGGAAAACGCTTGGACTCAGTCCACTTCGGCCAAGGTGTTCAGCATTTTGCTGACTTTGATGGCGGAAGCCGGCCAGTACCGCCACGAGACCTACCGGCCTGCGCCCGAAACCGACCAGACTCGCTACCGCATGTTTCAGGACGAAGTGTTGCCGGGTATGGGCAGACTTCGCGCGTACGCGGTGAAACTGGCGAAGAAATCTCTCTCGCGGCCCGTTTTCGCCTCGGTCTCGAGCGACATCGAAGAAGAGATTTTCCCGCTGTTGGATGATATGGACCCGGCGGTGGCGCCGGACCGTTATATGCCCTTTCGCGTGATCCACGTCAGCAACATCGTCGAACGGCTTTATAGCTTTCGGTTCCGCACCGATGATCCATACCTGGCGGGCAATGCGAATAGCTCCGGCCTGTTGCAGGGGATCTATGAACGGAAGTACCTGCGCTTCGGCACCTCCGGCGTGCGTGGCCGCTGGGGACGGGACTTCACCGAGATGCGGGCCAAGCAGGTGGTACAGGCCATCTGTGACTTCCTGAAGAACCAGGATGGGCCGCCCTACGCGGCGGCTGAAAACCTGCTGGGCCGACGTGTGGTGATCGGCTATGACAGCCGGCTGAATGCGCGGCTGGTCGCGTCATGGGCGGCGCAGGTCTGCCTGGCAAACGGTTTCACAGTCGACCTGGCGAATCGGGATAGCCCAACGCCAGCGCTCGTCTATTACATGACCGATTATCTCGGCACACATGAGGTGGCCGGTCTGATTAACTGCACCGCCAGCCACAACCCGCCCGAGTGGCAGGGGATCAAGTTTAACCCGCGCCTGGGCTACCCGGCGCCGACCAATCTAACCGATTTCATTGCCTCGCGCATCAACGAGATCCAGATCTTGGACCGGCCGATCTCGGAGGTAGCGCTTGACGCCGAGGTGGAGCAAGGGCGGTTGCGCGGATTCGACCCGATTGATCTGTACACCTACTGGATACGGGACAGCGGGTATGGCAATTCACGCATCGCGCTAGACTTTGATCGAATTCGCAAGTATTTTGGTGATCAGCTGGTTGTAGTAGATGAGATGCATGGCGCAGGTCGCGGTTATCTAACGCGCCTGCTGGGCGAGATCGGTGTGCGCCACACGGTTATCCACGCCGAGACAGACCCTACGCTGCCGGGGCTGGACTATGCTAACCCGGAGGAGCCATTTATCAAAGCGCTCAAAGAAAAGGTGAAAGAATCGGGGGCGATTCTGGGGTTGGGGATGGATACCGATGCCGATCGCTTCGGCATCGTGGATCGGGGCGGCATCTATCTCCGGCCGAACCAGATCCTGCCTATGCTGGTCCGCTACCTGGGAGTAGATCGCGGGCTTAACGGACGTGTGATCGCCACCCAGACAGGCTCGCCGCTGATCGAATCACTCGCCGGAATGATCAAAGGTAACGAAGCGTTTAAGCCTGAAACTGGCGTGATCCCAGCTTACATCGATCACCCCTTCTACCAGCGGAGAGTAGGCCAACGCGGGGATCGTGTTTACGCGAACACGTTTATGGTGCCCGTTGGCATCAAGTATATTGAAGAACAGCGGCGTACCGATCGGCGCTATCGAACCTTACCTCATCTCCCAGATGACTGGCGAAGCGTGCTGTTGATCGGCGGCGAGGAAAGCTCGGGTTTGACCACGCGTGGCCATGTGACAGACAAGGATGGCATTTGGGCCAACCTGCTGGTGATGGACATGCTAGCCTACTATGGCGCGCTCCCGGACAAGCAGCTGAATTCGCTCACTGCTATCTGGCAAGATACCTGCCAGCTGCCGGGATGCTGGCTTTCGTATGGTGGGCGCGAGCGACAAGACTCGAATACTGGCCGCGCCGATGTCGATGCCATCCTGGAGGCCAAGGAAGACTTGATCAGCTTCTATCTCGATCTGTTTTCGACGACTCAGCCAGACAACACGCTTGCCGGCCTGGACGTCGTGTATGCGGGCGGCGTTCGATATGACATTTGCGAACTGCAGCTGCGCGACGCCCAGGGCGATGATCGGCATTTCTTGCGGGTGCGCTCATCCGGCACCGAACCGATCAACCGCATCTATGTCGAAAGCAGCAGCCCCGAGATTGCCCAGCAGTTGATGCAAACCGTTCTGGACAAATTAGAAGAACTGATAGCCCGGGAGATCAGCCAGGCCCAGACCGAGTGGCGCTTGGTGGATGTGTTAACCCTGACGCAGATGTCGCCGCGTCTGCAGGATACGGTGCGGAAGGTGCTCGGCGAGCGCGGTTGGTCGGCGGCGCGCATCATCGACAAGTTAAAGCGGGTTATCGGCGAGCCCAACTACCTGGAGTACCGGAATAAACGCATGGCGGACAGCTGGGCGGTTGCGCTGAAACTGGCCTGACACAGGTTGTCGATGGCGCGCCTTGCTGCCAGAGATCTTCGCACTGCTTCCAATGCTTATGGCCCTACCCAAATGGAAGGCAGAGCCTTCGATGAGTCGATTCGCTTTGCGAACGCCACCGCGGCCGAGAAGATTTCCCGGGAGGAGTTGCCCGGTGTGGAACGCGTTGAAAAAGTGATGCGTATGCGTCGTGCTTTTGCTGGGCGCCGAGCCGCTCGTCCGCGTCTACACCGAGACGACGCAGCAGGACAAGGTGCAGGCGATCCTCGACGATGGATTAAGGATCGCGGGGTTGAAGTGAGGTGAACCGGCCGATCCGACTCGTCGACACGCACTGTCACCTGGGCTGGCGCGCGTTCGACGCCGATCGCGACGACGTGATTCGCCGCGCGATCGACGCCGGCGTGACGCGGATGGTGACGATCGGCATCGACGTGGCGAGCAGCCGCGACGCGGTCACGTTAGCTGAGCAGCACGCCGCGGTCTACGCGGCGGTGGGGGTGCACCCTAATGACGCAGCCGGGTTTAACGAACAGGTGCTCGATGGCATTCGCGCCCTGGCGCAGCATCCCAAGGTCGTCGCCATCGGCGAGATTGGACTGGATAACTACTGGAAGAAAGTTTCGCCGGAAGCGCAGACCCAAGCCTTTACGACCCAACTGGAACTGGCGATCGAACTTAACAAGCCGGTGATTATTCATAACCGCGACACGACCGACGCGATCCTCTCGATCCTGGAGCGATACGTAATACGCGATACGCAATACGCCGGTGTCCTCCACTCGTTTAGCGAGAGCGTCGCTGTTGCGCAGCGCGCGTTCGAGCTGGGATTCCTGATCGGGATCAGTGGGCCGATCACGTTTAAGAAGTCACAGCATTTGCGTGAGTTGGTTCGGGCGGTGCCGCCCGATCGCTTCGTGATCGAGACGGATGCGCCGTTTCTGGCGCCCGAGCCGCGCCGCGGCCGCCGTAACGAGCCGGCCTATGTGAAACACATCGCCGATCAAATTGCGCGTGAGAGGCGCGTGTCTATTGAAGACATCGCCGGGCAGACGACGGTCAACGCCGCGCGTTTGTTCGGATGGGCGAATGACCATGCCGCACCGTCACCTTGAGATGATGGATTCGGTTCGTGAAGACCTGCAGCGCGTCGAAGAGACGCTGCGCACGCTGCCGATGATCGACTATGAAGTGGTTGAAGAGGCGATCGGTCACCTGTTGGACAGCGGCGGCAAGCGCATCCGCCCGACGCTCACACTGCTGACCAGCCGTTTGTACCCTTCCGACCCCGACAAAGTGATCTCGTTGGCGGCGGCTGTCGAGATGCTGCACACCGCCACGCTGGTGCACGATGACGTGATCGACGACTCGCTGCTGCGGCGCGGCAGCCCGACGCTGAACGCGACCTGGACGCCCGGCGCGACGATTCTCGTCGGCGACTACCTGTTCGCGCGCGCGGCCGATCTGGCCGCGCGGTCCGACAACGTCCGCGTCATGCACATCTTCGCCCGCACGCTGATGACGATCGTCACCGGCGAGTTGGGCCAGTTGTTCGAGAGCGGCAGCCGCGTCACGCGTGCGGGTTACGACGGGCGCATCTACGCCAAGACCGCCTCGATGTTTGAACTGGCGACCGAGGCGGCTGGCGTGCTGATCCGCGCGCCCGAAGACCAGGTCGCTGTATTGCGCGACTTCGGCCGCGACCTGGGCATGGCGTTTCAGATCGTCGACGACGTGCTTGACTTCACGGGTGATGCATCCGAAGTGGGTAAGCCGGTGGGCAGCGATCTGCGTCACGGCATCGTCACGCTGCCGGCGCTGATCTATCTCGAGGCGCATCCCGAAGACGATCGCGTCAACGACCTCCTGCGCAACGGGCGCCGCGACGAGCAGCAGGTGAGCCGCATCGTCGAATCGATCCGGCGTTCCAACGCGATTGCGCTGAGTCTGAACACGGCGCGAGAATATGCGCGGCGCAGCCAGCGCGGGCTGAGTTACCTGCCGGCAGGCGACGCACGGCAGGCGATGTGGGACATCGCCGAGTATGTGATCACACGAACGAATTAACTGGTTTCAGAAGTCTATTTCGAGTTGTCGCCACACTTAAACTGTGGCGACAACGTCTTATAGGCGGAAATGCGTGATCGATCTGTCGATCGTCGTCGTCAACTGGAACGTGCGCGATCTGCTGCGCCGCTGTCTCGATTCGATCTTCGCCGCCGGACAGCCTCGCCTCGAGGTGATCGTCGTCGACAACGCGTCGAGCGATGGCAGCCTCGACATGCTGCGCGCCGACTTCCCACACGTCACGCTGATCGCCAATGCCGACAATCGCGGCTTCCCGGCCGCCAACAACCAGGGCCTGGCTGCTGCCCGCGGGCGCTTGGTGATGACGCTGAATCCCGATACCGCGATCGTCGCTGATGCGCTCGCCCGGATGATCGCCTATCTCGACGCGCATCCCGACGTCGGCGCGCTCGGCCCGCAGCTGCTCAATCCCGACGGATCGATCCAGTCCTCGCGCCGCCGCTTCCCGACGTTCGCCACCGCGTTGTTCGAGAGCACCTGGCTGCAAGGCATCGCGCCACACAGCGTCTTGCGTCGCTACTACGTGGACGACGTGCCTGGCGACGTGCCGCAGGAAGTCGACTGGGTCACCGGCGCATGTATCGTCGTTCGGCGTGAAGCGCTGGAGGCGGTCGGTGGCTTCGACCCAGATTTCTTTATGTATTCGGAGGAACTCGATTGGTGCCGCCGCATTAAATCGGCCGGCTGGAAGATCGTCTATCTGCCCGCAGCGAAGGTGATCCATCACCTCGGCAAGAGCAGCGAGCAGGTCGTCGCCGCGCGGCACATCCACTTCCAGACGAGCAAGGTGCGCTATTTCCGCAAGTATCACGGCCGGGTTGTCGCTGGCGCACTGCGTCTGTTCCTGCTGGCGATATACCTGTGGCAGATCGGCCTGGAATCGCTCAAGGCGCTGCTCGGCCACAAGCGCGACCTGCGCCGCCAGCGCATCGCGGTGTATTGGCAGGTGGTGCGTTCGGGGTTAAAATGACAGGCAGGTGAAAGTGGTGATTGGTGAGCTCCATTGACCATCGCCTCGTGTATCCGCCTTGAAAGGAGGCAATCGATGATATTTCACGTCATTCTCGAGTCTGCTGAAGATGGCTGGATCGTGGTGGAGTGCCCCGCTCTTCCCGGTTGTGTGTCTCAAGGTAAGGACGAGAAAGAAGCCCTGGACAACATTAAGGAAGCGATTATTGCCTGGCTATGGGCTGAAGACCAGAAGGCTGTCTCTAACTTGCCTGGCAAGCCCGGGCAGCAGCCCGTTGTGGTGGCATTGTAACCATGGGGCGACTCGCGAACATTTCCGGTAAGAAAGCAGTCAAGGCTTTCCAGAAGGCCGGCTGGCAACCGATCGGTCAAGTGGGAAGCCACCTGGTCTTGGTCAAGCCTGGCGTTCGGGTGAATCTTTCAATTCCTCAACACAACGAACTTTCCGTGGGTACACTCCGTGCTTTGATCCGCAACGCTGGCTTAACGGTTGAAGAATTTCTAGAACTGTTGTAACGCAGCGCTTCTGCTGAATGTCCCTCGTTCAGCATCTCATGCCTGACCAACTCTCGGCTTCGCTCGACCTGGCTACCGGCACAGGCAAGAGTTACGTTCTTTACGGCCTTGCGGCGATCCTGCTGGCCGAGGGCGCGGTGGATCGCGTGCTCGTGCTTTGTCCTTCGACGACTATTGAAG
>JBOGUH010000131.1:0-1522 GCA_050695975.1 Anaerolineae bacterium | reverse complement strand
AACGTCCACATCCGCCGCCTGCGCGAAAAAGTCGAACTCGACCCCAGCAATCCCTCGCTGATCCTCACTGTGCCAGGCATCGGCTACCGCCTCTCAAGAGGATGAAGCAGGAAGGCGGAACGCTTCGCGTGAACTTCATCCTTCGTCCCTCATCCTTCATCCTTTGATTACGAAACTGTAATCTCCTCACAACCCCGCTGAAATCTGTCCACTTTACACTGCGTCCATCCTCGTTTGGAGAGTGCGCAGTGAAACGTTGGGCGATTCCAATTGCAATCACATTAATATTGATCGTCGGCGCGGCGTATCTCGGCTTCCAGAGTTCGCAGCCGGAAGCGAGCGCCGCGACTGAAGCCCCGCCGACGGTGCCCGTCGATCGCGGCGATGTGCAGAAGACGGTGACCGCGCCTGGCAAGTTGATCGGTACAGGTGAAGTCGTGTTGTCGATGGGCGCGGACGGGCGGCTCGCCGAATTGAACGTGCGGCCCGGCGATCACGTCAAGGCTGGCGACGTGCTGGCGGCGCTCGATACGTCGGAGCTGGAGCAGCAAGTCGCTCAGGCCGAGCTGGCCTATCTCACGCAGCAGGCAGTCTACAGCAGCACCGTGCAGCCCGATCCGCAGAAGGTGGCGGCGGCGCAGGCGGCGCTGAGTAGCGCCAGCGCCGCTTACGAAGCGGCCGAGCACAAGTACACGCTGGGCGCAGACCAGGTGAAGCTGAGTTGCTCGAACGTCGACAATGCCGAAGCCGCGATGCTGGCCGCCCGCGACGCCTACGAGACGACCACGGTCGATCATCGCGGCTGGTACTACCAGGAGAAACAGCAGCGAAGACTGGCGTACGAGTTTGCCCAAAATGCCTACGACGCCGAAGTGGCAAAGTGCAACCAGGCCAAACTCGCCGCCGAAGACGACAGCGGCCTGCGATCGGCACAGGCGCAGCTCGTGAGCGCGAAATCTAAGCTGGACGAATCGACCTCTCCGTCATCGGAGACGGTGCTCGCGGCGCAGGCCGACCTGGAGCAGGCACGCCTCGAACTCGAAGAAGCCAGACGGCAGCTCGAAAATTCCAGGATTGTCGCGCCGCTCGATGGCGTGGTGCTCGAAGTGAAGGCGAGCCTGGGCGACTCGGTCGCCGCCAATGCCGGCCTGATCGTCCTCGCCGATCCGTCGGCGGTTGAGATCGAGGCAACCGTTATCGAAGAAGATTACCCGCTGGTGCAGGCCGGCCAGTTGGTCGAGTTGTTCTTCGACGTGATGCCGGACGCGGCCGTAACGGGACATGTAGCGCGCGTCGTTCCGCAGCGTGTCGAGGGCGATCGGCTGCTGTACCCGGTGTACATCGCCGTGGACGATCTGCCCGAAGGCGTGCTGCCCGACATGACGGTCGACGCCTCGATCGTGATCGACAAACGCGAGAACGTGCTGCGGCTGCCGCGTGCGGTGGTGCGGACGCGCTCGGACGGCACGGCGCAGGTCCAGGTGTGGACCGGCGACCGCATCGAAGAGCGCACGGTGAAGGT
>JBOGUH010000130.1:0-3214 GCA_050695975.1 Anaerolineae bacterium | reverse complement strand
GATCGAGATTGAGCCGATCGCTAAAGGCCCGATCATCATCGATCGCCGCGATGCCGGTGACTTCGGCTGGCGTTGCCGTGGGTGTCGGGGGAACCACGGTCGGTTCAGGTGTGTTTGTCGCCGGCTGCGCGGTCGGCGTCTGGACGACGGCAACGGCGGGCGCGCCTGACGGCAGCAGGTATTTCAACCCGAAGATAACCAGTCCACCAACCGCGATGAGCAGCCAAGCGACGATCGTGATTTGCATCAGCCGCTTGAAGTTCTTGACTTTGATCCAGCCGGGCAGCGCGCGCTCGAACACCATACGGAAGACGAGATAAGCGCCCGACAGCGCAGCCAATGACCCGGCAATGCCGTGTCCGATCTCCAGCAAAACAACCGGATCGGACGTGCCTTTCGGATTGGCAGTCACTTCCGGCCCGAAGAAGGTCACGCCCATGATGAACAGGATCATCAGCCAGTTGACCATGACGACGGTCGTCTGGGTGCGGCGATGCTTGCGGAAGTCTTTGGCCCGCGCGAAGCGCCAGCCGAACAGCAGCGTCACGATCATCACCACCTGCGCGAGGGCGTTCAGGCCCGCGCCCAGCGGGATGCGCGTGCCGGGTATTGGCGCTTTGAGTTGGAAACTGCTCAACAGTAGGAACAGGATGACCGCTGCGATGATCCATAAGATGATGCCGGCCCATCCCAACGCGCTGATGAGAGGTTTGGCCGGCTTTGGCGCCGGCGTCGATGCTTGCATGGCTCTCCTCCTGGCCGCGTAAGTGTTCTCCCGAAGACAGCTGACCTTCGGGAGAATGATTCCGGGTGTGAACTCGTAAACTTTACCTGAGATTGTGTTCCGGCGCAATCGGCAATCCGTATACGATCGTAGGCAAATCCGCCAATGCGCGACGCATGCGTGTGCCATGCCAGAACAATAAGCTGCCGTCGATCAGCCACACGCGCTCACCAGGCAGATCGAGCGCGCGAGCCACTTCGTCGGCGTCGGACTGGCCGAAGACATAGGGCTCGTCCGGCAGCAGCACCCGCTGCGGCCGGCGCGCGGCGATCTCCTCCAGCGTGACGCGCGGATAGCGCGTGTCGCGACCATCGACCGATTTCGGTTCGGCCCGATCGAGATCGGCGGCGAGCGGATAGCGCCGATTTCGATCGGCAAAGACATTGTGCAGGCCAAGCACCGACAGGAGATCGTGTGCGAAAGTCTCTGCGTTGAACGTCATCCACGGGTCGCGCCAGATCGGAACGAAGACTGACACGAAGGGTCGTACGTGCGAGCGCAGATTGCGCGCCATCTTCCGGATCGGCAAAATGATTTCACGGGCAGTCGGGGAGACATCGAGCAGCGCAGCGATCTTGTCCAGGTCCTCGATCGCCTGAGAGACGCTGCGTGGAAAGGTGAGGAACACGGGAATGCCGCTCGCCTCGAGCGCATCCACGCCGGCCTTGCGGTTCTCCTCCTGGTTGGCGAAGACAAGGTCGGGCTGGAGCGAGCGGATCGCATCGAGGTCGGGATTCTTGGTGCCACCGAGCGAAGGGACGCGGCTCGTCTCGGCGGGATGGACGCAGTAGTCGGTGCGCCCGATCAACCGATCGGCGCACCCGAAATCGAACAACGTCTCGGTGATCGACGGCGCGAGCGAGACAATCCGCCGCGCCGGCGAGTCCAGCGGGAACACTCTTCCCCGAACATCTGTAATCACGTCACCACTGCTTCCATCATTCATCCGTTTATCATTCAGCATTCATAGGTCTTCTTGCCCAAACCTCGGCCCGAGCGCGACCGTGATTTGTGCGCTACCCCAGGTGAACACTTCGCCGTCCGGCCCCAAAGCTAACGCGGCGTCATAGGGGATACCCAGGCCGAGCAGCTCGGGGCGATTGACCAACGCCGCGCGCAGGGCATCTGCGCGTTCGTCTGTGAAATGAGGCGCGACGATCACTTTGGGCAGCCAGCCCCACCCCTTCAATACACCGACGCCCGGATCGGACGAGACACCCCACTCGGCCAGCGCGATCGCACCGGCGCTCATGCCAACGATGACTGAGCCGGACGCATACGCCGCCGCGACGGCATCCAGAGCCGGCGTGCCCGTGAACGCGTCGAGCAGTTTGTGCGTGTCGCCGCCGCCGAAGTAGATCAGCCCGGCCTGAGCGAGTCGCCGGACGTTGAGCGGATCGTTGGCCGAGACGCTATCGTAGATCGGCGCGACGTAACCAGGCGGTGCGCCGAGCGCAGTATAGTGCGCCAGGAACGACTCGCCGTAATCGGGCGGACATCCGGCAGCCGGCACGAACGCGATCGGCGTCTCGTCGCTCATCGCCTCGATCGCTCTGCGGTCGATCGGTTCGGTCGTATCCCAGCGCCCGCCGCCGATCAGCACCAGCCATCCGGCGCCGGTTCGCCAGCGAAGCGGTCCAGCTTGGGTCATCAGCATTTTTGGGGCACGGATAAACACGGATTCACTCTGGTTTCGATCCGTGTTTTCAGTGTTCATCAGTGTCCAGAAGATAAATACCGCGCGGCGGACTGTGCCAGAATCGCGACACCCAGCGGCAGCACGTCTTCGTCGATGTCGAAGTGCGGATTGTGGTGCGGCGCGTCGAGGCCGCGAGCCGCGTTGGCCGAACCGAGGAAAAAGAAACACCCCGGCACCCGCTTGAGGAACTCGCTCATGTCCTCAGCGCCCATCGTGAACTGCTCCGGTTCGACCTGTTCTGCGCCAAGCACATCGACGGCGTCGGCGCGCACGAACTCCGCGGCTCGCGCGTCATTGACTGTCGCCGATACCATCGGCCGCACATCGACGCGAGCGGTCGCGCCCATCGCGATGGCCGTGCCTTCAGCCACTTCGCGGATGCGGCGCATGATCACCTTGTGCGTGGCATCGTCGAACGAGCGGAATGTACCGGTCAGTTCGGCTGTGTCGGCGATGACATTGAATGCGCCTCCGGCATGGAAAGTGCACACGCTGACGACAGCGGTCTGGCGCGGCTCGACGTTGCGCGCGACGATCGATTGCAGCGCGTTGACGATCGCCGAGCCGACCAGCACCGCGTCAATCGTCCTGTCGGGCTGTGCGCCGTGTCCGCCTTTGCCCTGCACCGCAATCTTGAGGATACCCGCCGCCGCCATGATCGGGCCAGCGCCGACGCCCGCTCGCCCGACCGGCATATCGTTCCACACGTGCAAGCCCATCGAGATTTCGGG
>JBOGUH010000129.1:0-2946 GCA_050695975.1 Anaerolineae bacterium | reverse complement strand
GCGCTGACCCGGCAGGCTCAGACGAGCACTGGAAGACGGCTACGCGCGCATTCGAACGCATTTTGGATGCTGCCGAAAAGACCGATAGAATCAGGCCCAAGTTGTCATTCATCGCTGCTATCCTTGTGGATCGGGTGGCTCGCGAAGCGGCGCTGTGGATCCAGCAAGGCAAGCTGACCTCGGCGTACAATCTGACCCAGATTGCTGAAAGCGTGGAAAAGCGCGAAGCGTTCCTCAGCGATTTGGCAGGGTTTTTGGGTTGCAGTGAGCACCCATCTCATTGAGGTTGCGCATGCGATATCGAACAGGGATTGCTCTTGCGCTCGTCACAGCCGCGCTGTTATCGGCTGCCAGCGTGGTTTACGCTCGAAGCGACCTGTATTGGGATCGTTACGATGTCGACATCGCGGTCAACCCGGACGGCACGTTTCGGGTGACCGAGGCGCAGACGATCGTCTTCGTCGATGGCTCGTTCCACGTCGGCTTTGCAGCGATCCCGACCGGGCGCACGGAAAGCATCTACGACATCCAGGTGTCGGAAGGCGGCCGCGCTTATGAGCGTGTGTCGCGCGAGATCGAAGGCGGCTTTCAGACCTTCAACGAAGACGGCAATCTGATCATCGAGTGGTACTTCCCGTATACCTCCAACGCGCAGCGATCGTTTACGATTGCCTATACGGTCGTCGGCGGGCTGCGCTATTACCCCGACGCGAATCCACCGAACGACATCTTTCAATGGATTGCGATCGCGCCCGATCATGATTTCCCGATCAACCGTTCGCGAGTGACCGTCCACCTGCCCGATGGCGTGGATGTCTTACGTGACGATCAAACGTCATCGGGTTTCGCGGCGGACGTCAACGGCGTAGACGCGGCGACGCGCGTCGACGTGGAGCGCGGCGTCGTTACCTTCGAAGCGACACGCGTCATCCGGCCCGGCGAGGCGATGGAAGTGGGCGTGGCGTTCGAGCACGGCCTGATCGGCGGGCAGCCGCCGGCGTGGCAGGCCGGCTTTGACGAGGTCGATCGGCGCGGCCCGCTGGTCGCATTCGGATCGCTGTTCGCGACGATCGGCATCCTGGCGCTCGGCCCGCTGGGGTTGTTCCTGTTGTGGTACCTGCGCGGGCGCGATCCGGAGGTTGGCCTGGCGGCCGAGTATCTGGCGGAGCCGCCGTCGAACGCGCCGCCGGGCATGGTCGGCGTGCTGGTCGACGAACGCGCCGACATGAAGGACATCATCGCCACGCTGATCGATCTGGCTCGGCGCGGCGCGCTGACGATGGAGGAGCAGCAGACGGAAGGGCTGTTCGGCATCGGCTTCTCGCGCGATTTCGACTTCCGCGCCAATCCCGACTTCGATCAGAGTACACTGCGTCCCTTCGAGCGGACGCTGCTCTCGAAGGCTGTCGGCTCGGGCGAGCGCAAGCTGTCGGCGCTCAAAAACAACTTCTATTCGTCCATCCCCACGCTCGAAAAGCAGTTGTACGACGCGGCCGTGAAAGAGGGTTTCTTCGCGTCCAGCCCGCAGGGGATTCGCGCACGCTATGCCGGATTAGGCACGGGCTTGATCCTGCTTGCCGTGATTGGCGGATTTGTCGCCGTTCCTCGATTCATCGACTATTCCTGGGGTGTGATCTTTCCAGTCGCCGCGCTGGGCCTGGTCGGACTGCTGACGATGGCCGTATCCAGCGTGATGCCGGCCAAGACGCGCAAAGGCGCGGAAGAGTCAGCCAAGTGGCGCGCTTTCCAGACGTATCTGCAAGACTTGCCGCGCTTCCAGAAGGTCGAAGAGGCGACCGGGCTGTTCGACAAGTATCTGCCTTATGCGATCGCCTTTGGCATCGAGCGCCAATGGGTGAACCGTTTCTCGCAAGTCGACACCCCGCCGCCGATCTGGTATCAGCCGTGGTATGGCCCGGGTCGCGTGTATGGACGACCCGGCGGTACGCTTATCAATATGGGTGGCGGCATGCCCGCCGGTCCATCATTCGGCGAGGGATTGGCTGGTGGGCTGCAATCGATCAATACCGGGCTGACCTCGCTGTTCAACCAGGCCGGTCAGGTGTTCCGCAGCGCGCCCAGCGGTTCGAGTGGCGGGTTCAGCCGCGGCTATCGTAGCGGCGGGTTCCGCGGCGGTGGTTTTCGCGGCGGCGGCGGTGGCGGTGGTGGATCGAGAGGGTTCAGATAAACGCTGAACGACACTTGCACCGCACTTTACCTACACCGCTAGTTAAGCTGCCGCCTCGACGTAAATAGCGGTACGGTGGCGCGCAGCGCAAGTGCAGGTGTGAATGCAGAATGCTGAACAATAGATGGGGGCTGAATGCAAAGTTCAGGCAAATTGATCGGTGTGATGTTGATTGTGGCTGCACTGGCTTGCGGGGTGCTGGGTGGGAGCTGGGTGTTGGGCAACCGGGCCGACGGCACACTTGAGGCGGGTGGAGCGATCCTGGCGGTCGCACTGGTAGCGGTCATCGTGCTGCCGCTGCTCGGCGCGGGTTTTTTCCTCTTAGTCAGGGCTGGCCGCGAAGACGTGGAACTGGCGCGCGTCGCCAGGCAGCGCAAGGTGCTGAACATCGTGTTGACGCAGGGGCAGGCGCGCATCGCCGACGTGGCGCTGCAGATGGAGGCCTCGCGGGACGAGGTCAAGGCCTGGCTGCACGATCTGGTCGGCAAGGGGTTGTTCAGCGGCTATGTGAATTGGGACGAAGGTGTGTTATACTCTCGCCAGGCTTCGCAGCTGAAGGGCAATCGCTGTCCCAACTGCGGCGGCGAGGTCAAGCTGGCCGGCAAGGGCGTGGTGACGTGCCCCTTCTGCGGCGCCGAGATTTTTCTCGCGAATTAAAAACATCCAGGTCTCTGCCCCACTCCGCTGCGCCTGGGGGACTTCGCAAGCCCTGGAAGGTCTAAGCGAACGAAAACCAATCCAAGGAGGAACTTGATGGG
>JBOGUH010000128.1:0-7581 GCA_050695975.1 Anaerolineae bacterium | reverse complement strand
GCGTACCCACTCCGCGCGCAGCCACAGCCATCTGGCGAGCAGCAGCCGTATGCCGCCGATATGCCACATGTATCGCGTCTCCGCGCCGATTTTACCCAGCCTGGCGATCAACCGCCGCACCCATACCGGCCCGATCGTGCCGACGCCGCGCCGGCCGCCCAGCGAGATCAGCAAGCCTTGCAGGTGGGGCACGTACACGCGGCGCGCGTCGCCCTTCAATTCGGCGATGATGTCCTTTGCGGCATGCTGGCCCTCTTTCACCGCCAGCTGCGCGCAGGGCAGCGCCACGCCGCCGTATCGCGGATCGCGCACCAGTGCGCTGTCGCCGACGATCGCTACGTCGGGATAATCGACCGAGCGCAGAAAATAGTCCACTGCGGCTGCGCCGCGACCTTCGATCGTCAGCCCGGAGTCCAGCACCAGCGGGTTGGCGCGCACGCCGCCGGCCCAGATGAATGTCCCCGCCCGAATCGTCTCACCGTTTTTCAAGGTCACTTGACCGGCGTCCACACGCATCACCGTCGAGTGGGTCCGCACCTGGACGCCCAATTGCTTGAGCGCGCCCGTCGCTTCGGCGATCGTCTCAGGGTCGAAGCCGGGCAGGACGGTCGGGGCCGCTTCGAGAAGTGCGATTCGTACCTGACGCGGATCAATGCCGTATTCGCGCGCTCGCTCGCCCAACTTCTCAGCCAGCTCCGCCGCCAGCTCGACGCCGGTGACGCCCGCCCCGCCGACGATGAACGTGAGAGCCGCCGATCGCGCGTCGGAATCCGTCAGCTTCGCTGCGCTCGCCAATGTCCATTCAATATGACCGTTAATGCGTAGAGCGTCCTTCAGCGATTTGAGCGTGAGCGCATGATCGTTCAGGCCTGGGATGTTGAACGTCGCCGGCTGACCGCCCAATGCGATGATCAATTGATCGTACACCACGTCACCGCGATCGGTCTGAATGACTCGATTCTTGAAGTCGAAGCCTCGAATGCTGGCCTGTCTGAACTCGACGCGCTTCGGCAGCAGCGATTGTAACGGTACAGCCAGCGCCGCTGCGTCGATCTTGCCGACAGCCGCTTCGTGGAGCTGATACTGGAGCAGGTGATAGGGATTCTGATCGATGACGATCACATGCACGGCGCGCGCGTGGCGGCCGAGCATTCGCGCAGCGGCCAGCCCGCCATAGCCTGCGCCGGCGATGATAATCGTGGGAATGCTGAATGCTTCTGCGACACTTCGTGTCTTCGATAGGTGATGTGCTCTGTGACCCATTCCGTCCTCCCGCGTACTCTCCGATACACCATTAAGATATCATCCATTTTCATCATTTCTATCGTGAATATTATCACTTTATCGTGAATTTGTCAACAAGCAAAATTGATCCAAAATAGGCGCTTTTTCGGCCTAAGGTGCCGCTGTTCCAGCACGTGCCGCTGCGACGGGGGAGTTAATCGGAGGAACGTCCCAGGAACCAATCGAGGAATTTTCCAAACCACATCTCGATCCTGGGGATGCGAAGCAATGTCACCACGAGTGCGGCGCCCAAGACCAGCACGTAAATGACGGGCTGGCTTACCGTCGGATGCTCTTGGAGCCAGGTGGACATGAGCAGGGCCAAAACAACGATCACAACGTAGTACGTGGCGAGACCGAAGGCGACGAGGATGATTTCGAGAGGGGCCCACAGCGTGATCGGGACGATGATGCCCATGACAATCGCCAGGGTGACAGGCAGACCCGCTCCTGGATTTTCCAGGTTTCGCAAGGCAATCGACAACGCAGCGACTGACAATGCTGAGGAGATGAGCACGCTGCGCAGGACTCTCTTCAGCGAGAACCCCGCTCCCAATACGTTCAGCACGATGAGTCCCAGTAGGAAGCCGACCGCGGAATAGCGGCCTACGCCCGGATGGCCCAATAGCCACGTCGACGCGACCAGCGCCACGGCGACACTCACCCCGATGCGCGTAAAGCCAACCAAGAAGCGCGAGAAGATCTTGAGCTGGGACCAAAAGAGGATCGGCGCCAGGACGCAAACAATGAGAACGAGGCTGATTTGCCAACCGATTTCCGGATGCGCCAGGATCCACACAGCAGCCTGGAGAATAAAGAATGCCAGGCAGCCGACCGCGGCCAGTCGGATCAACAGGCGCAGGGCGACATTTATCAAGCCGCTCTCCACTTTCCGATCTGAATCTCCACCTGCGCCATCATCCCCAGTACGCACAGGTCGTCGCCTGTCATGTCGCCGCGTTTGGTTTCCGTGCGGCGTAATCAGTTGGGCTTCATCTGTGTAGGCAGTCGAGCGATCACGAAATCCTTGATCGCTGCCGCCGCATCGAATTGGATCATATTCGGTCTCTCCATCCCTTAAAGTGTACACCCAAGTGCTTGAAAGACAAAAACGCCCGGCTCATCGCCGGTGCATTTCGGTTGAGTGGCGAATGTGGCGCATGAAAGGGCACCCCCGTGTGGAGGCGGCCCATGCCCTCAACACGCGATGAACTCAAGGCCACCGGGCTGGCACACGCGGAGGTATTGGTCGACGCGTGACTGGGCTGGAACGAACAGACCGCGCAGCCGAGCTTGACACAGAGTGAAGCGGTCGTGCTGAAACTGCGCCAGCGACTGGGTGACCCGCTGGCCCAGGCGGTGAGCCAGGCGCAAGCACCGCGCCCGGTCGCGGGACGCGCCTGCCCGGAGTGCCAGCGCGACAGGCGCGACCAGGGGCGGCGGCGCCATACGCTGGAGAGTCGGGTGGGCGGCCGGAGTGTGGAACGGGGCAACTCCTCCGGCCAGACGTGCGGGCGGCGTGTGTTTCCCCCTGGCTAACCCACGGCCGGTGTGGCACCGGCACTGGAGCGAGCACGTGACCAAGCAAGCCGTCTGGTTGAGTGGACTGGTGATGTTTGAGCCAGCCGAATCGATTCTACAGCGGGTGGGCCAGCTGGCGTCGCCGATAGCAGCATCGGGCGGCGTGTGGAAGTGTGGGGGACACGCTGTCAAGCGGTCCAGGCGGCGCACCCGGCGAGCGTTGCGGCGGCGCCCACCCGCGCGGACCGGCGGGCGGGGGACGCGCAGGCTCCCGGTCACCTGGGCGTGACGATGGACGCTGGCAGGGTGCAGGTGCGCCCGGCGGGCTGGAAGCAACGGACAGTCGGCTGCGGCTTTGAGGTGGCGGTGCGCCCCACCTCCCATCCGGATACCCGGATACGGGCGAGACGCTTGACTTGGCGCACGCCGTGCGCCACAGTGACCTGGCCCAGCTGGCTGGCTCCGCCGGGTTCGGCCAGTGGGTGTGGCCGCAGCGCGCCGGCGGCATGGGCGGCACGCCCGCGACACCCGCGCGCTGCGGGAGGGCGCCGCGTGGGTCTGGAATCTGGTCTCGGAGCCGTTCTACACCAGCCGGCAGGCGGTGGATGGGTATCACGTCATCGCTGGGCGTTCTCCTTCTCTCTGAAGTTGGAGGTTAGACACTCGTCGTCGGTGCGCCTCCAACCCCGCAAAGGGGGGCGCAAGCAGCCTCCAATCTCTAATCTCCAACCCGAATCTCCACCTGTGCTGTCATGCCCCAGAATGCGCGCGGATCGTCGCCCTTCACATCCACTTTCACAGTGTACGTCACGTCGCCGCGTTTGGTCTCTGCGCGCGGCGTGATCGACGCGACCGTGCCATCGAGCGTCACGCCCTGGATCGCGTCGACGGTGATCTTCGCCGGCTGGCCGACCTTGATGTTGACAACATCCACTTCGCTCAGATCATCGGTCTGCACCTGCCACGTATCCAGGTCGGCGATGCTCACGACGACGAACCCCGGCCCGATCACCTGTCCGGCGTCGACCGTCACTTGCGCGATCGTCCCGTCGAACGGCGCACGCAGCGTGGCTTCGTTCAGCGCGGCCTGCGCTGCCTGAACCGCCGCCCCGGCTTGCGCAGCGCTGGCGCGCGCCGCCGCGATCTGTGGATCGGTCGCGCCGTGTCTGAGTTGATCAAGTTGAGCCTGCGCCAGATCGCGCTGCGCCAGCGCCACGGCGATATTCGCCTGCGCCGCGCGTATCGATTGTGTCGAACCCGACAGCGCCTCATCCAGCGCCTTCTGCGCCGCTGCGACAGCCTGGTTCGCCGCATTCGAGCGAAAGCGGGCTTGCTCTTCGAGCGTGCCGCCCAACTCGGCCAGATTGATCTGGTCGTAGGCGTCTTGCGCCAACTTCTGTTCGACCTGCGCCGCGGCGAGGTTGGCCTGCGCCGCTGCGATCTGCGCGTCGGTCGCGCCGCCGGTCAGTCGATCGCGATCGGCGACCGCCGCCGACAAGGTCGCTTCAGCTGCGCGCACGGCTGCTTCAGCCTGCGCGATCTGCTCGGGCCGCGCGCCTTCCTCGAGCTGCGCTAAATTCGCCTCGGCCAGATCGAGCGCGGCCTGCGCCTGCGCCAGGCCGGCCTCCAGTTCATCGTCCTGCAAGCGCATCAGCGCATCGCCCTGTTTCACAGCTTGCCCCTCGCCGGCAGCCACTTCGGCCACGCGCCCGCCTGCCCGAAACGCCAGGTCGGCGCGATGGCGTGGGATCAGGTTGCCCTGCGCTGACACTACTTCTTCGACCGTCTGCGCCTGCGGCTGAGGTGTGGCGGTCGATTCGATGGGCGCCAGGAATTGACGATAGCCGGCAAATCCTACGATCGATAATACGGCTACGACTACAATGCCAATTAAGATTCTATTGCGAGACATCTTTCTCTCCAAGTTAGAGTCGGGAGTTAGAGTTAGAGTGGAATCGCTCTTGAGAACTCCACACTCTAACTCCGCACTCTAACTCCCTACTCGTGTTTGATAGCCTCGACGATGTTGACACGCGACGCGCGCCAGGCCGGATACAGCGCGGCGATCTGCGACACCAGGAACGCGATCAGGATTCCATTCAGCACAGCCTCGAACGGCAGCGAAAACGTCAGGCGATAGCCCGACATCTGCTGCATGCCCTGCACCAACACGCGCGACAGGAGGAGGCCAAACCCGATGCCGAACACGGCCCCCACCGCGCCCATCGCGCCGGCTTCGGCCAGGATCATCCGGACGATCTGCGCGCGCGTCATGCCGATGCTGCGCAGCGAGCCGATCTCGCGCTGGCGCTCCAGCACGTTCATCATCATTGTGTTGATCACACCCAAGGCGGCGACGAGCACGCCGATGTTAGCCAACACGTCCAGCAAGCCGAAGGCGCGGTTGGTCAGTTCGCGGATGCGCGTGCGGAACTCTTCGGTCGTCTCGACCTGCACGTGGCGGCTCTGACCGTGCTTGTCTTCGATCGCCTTCTGGACTGCCGCCCGATCGGCGCCCGGCGCGAGTTTGAGCGTGAAGCGATCGACGTCGGTGATACCAAAGTAGCGCCGCATCGTGTCGAGCGTGCCGTTGATGACGTAGCCCTGGCTGGTGAAGTCGCTGACCAGTCCGGCCACGCGGAACGACTGCACGCCCCGTCGGGTTTCCAGCTCGAGCGTGTCGCCGCGTTTCAGGTCGTAACGGTCGGCGACGGTGGTCGACACGAGCAGCTGGCCGCTGGCCAGGTCGCGCTCGATCTGCGCCGCATCCTCTTTGTCCTCGGCGTATTGGAACGAGGCGACCTTGAAATACGTGGCGGGATCGATCGCCTGGAAGACCAACGCCAGATCGTCCCCGTCACTGGCGCGCTGCACGCCGAAGTAACGCGCGGGCGTCACCGCCGCTACACCGGGGATCGCTCCCAGCCGCGATCCAAAGTCGATGCGCATCGGCGCCGGCGAACGCACGAGCAGGTCGCCTCCCACTGCAGAATTCACCCAACCGTCGATGTCGGTCTGGAACGAGCGGCCCATCGCGCCGATGCTGATCACCATGGCGATCCCGGTCATCAGCGCGGCTACTGTCAGCGATGCCCGCCCGCGCGAGCGCTCGATGTTGCCCGATCCCAGGCGGCCCTGCGCACCGAAGATCGCGATCAGGATCGGGCGGAAGAGCTTCTCCAACTGCGGCACGGCGGCCGGTACGATCAATGTCGCGCCGAGGAACATGACGAACACCATGCCCGATCCGATCTGGAACACCACCGACGATCGGAGTGGGACGGAATAGATGGTCACCACTGCGACGGCGACCAGTTCGACGCCGACGAACAGCGCTAACCGTTTCGGCGCGCCGACCGGGTTTTCCTGGCCCTGGATGCGCAGCGCCGCCAGCGGGCTGATCCGGCCGGCCTTGAAGGCAGGCAGGAAAGCCGAGACCAACGTCACGCCCAAACCCACGGCCAGGCTGATCAGCAGCCCGTCGAGCGGGACGGTCACTTCGATGATCTCGGTGGCGGTGATCGCGCTCATCAATGCCATCATGCCGCGCGCCATGATCAGCCCGAATCCCACGCCGAGGATCGATCCGATCACGCCCAGCACCGACGCCTCGATCAGGATCAGGCGCGTCACCTGCCGCCGCGTCAGCCCCAGCGCGCGCAGCAATCCGATCTCCTGCGTCCGTTCGACGATCGTCATAGTGAACGCGTTGTAGATCAAGAACCCGCCGACGAACAGCGCGATCATGCTGAAGAACGACAGGCCCTGTTGATACGTCGCCAGCTGCTGCGTGACGACCTGCCCGCGTTGTGCCGGATAATTGACGACGTACTTCGAGCCGAGTTTGTCTTCCAGGCGTTGTTTCAGATCGGCCAGTTTGTCCGCCGAGCCGGCCACGTCCGGCTGTGCCACAATGTCGATCTGGTCGAGCTCGCCGCCGCGCGCAAAGATGTCCTGCAGCACGTCGAGTGGCACGAAGGCGACACTGCCGCTGTTCATCAGCCCCGGCCCATCCTTGCGCAGGAAGCCGACCGCGCGCCACGTGGCGAGGTTGCCGTTGGGCAGCAGGATGTCCACGTCTTCATCCAGCGAGATGCTCTTTTCGTCCGCGTAGTCTTTGGTGAAGAGAGCGGAGTAGGCTGTCTCGCCCGGCTCCAGAAAGCGACCGGAATCGAGTTTATACAATCGCGCCTGGCGATCGAGTTCGGGATCAATGCCGAATACGAGAAGATCGTTTCCGCCGGTCGCGCCGCCGATGCCGAATTCGAACTTCCAGCCGGCTGCGTCGCGCGCAAGCAGTGTGCGCACTTGCAGCGTCGGCACGGCCTGCGCGATGCCGGGTACACTCTGCACGCGAGAGCGGGTCGATTCGGGGAAGCCCGATGTCCCGGTGTACGACGATGGCGCCACGACCAGGTGCGCCAAGCCCGAAGCTTCGTCGAAGATGGTATGAATCGACGACAGCGTGCTCTGGTTCGTCACGCTGATAGCCAGGATCACGGCTACGCCCAGGACGATGCCCAGCGTCGTCAGCAGGGTGCGCGTCTTGCGTGTCTTCAGGTTGCGGAAAGCGAGGCCGCGCAGGGTGCGCAGAGGTCTGGTCTCCAATCTCTAATCCAGCAGCCGCATCACATCGATGATCGCTTCCATGGATTGATGCCGATCCCCGTCCACTCGCTTCAGCTCGTCGACGATGCGCCCGTCTTTCAGGAAGACCACGCGGTCGGCGTACGAGGCGGCGCGTGCATCGTGCGTGACCATCACGATGGTACGGCC